>CAJORC010000129.1 GCA_905236615.1 uncultured Lachnospiraceae bacterium | reverse complement strand
TGCGGCTCAGCCGTATAAATCTTTTATCAATTGTACTATATTTAGTACCAAACACCAATATTTAGATGAAACTTATCAACAATCTATCAACATTTAGTGGATAACTCATTCTGTTTCTGTATCAGAAGCAAGTTCATTTCCGTTTTCGGAATCTTCATTCTGACCTTCTGAATTATTATCTTCGGAATCCTGTGCAATGGCCTCTCTTACCTTTGCAATACCTGCAATCTTAACACCTTCGGAAAGGTTCATAAGCTTGACTCCGCGCGCATAACGGCTCTGTACAGATACATCATTTGCCCTTATCTGTATGATCGTACCGGCATCGGTAATAAGCATTACTTCATGCTCATCCGTTACAGCCTTGACTCCGACAAGTTTTCCAGTCTTTTCATTAGGCTTATAACAGAAATGACCTTTTCCTCCGCGATTCTGTCCATTGAATTCGCTCAATGCAGTTCTCTTTCCGATTCCGTTTTCACTGACCAGAAGAAGATAATCGCCCTGAGAATCAGTCTGCATACCGATAATTTCATCATCTTCCGTAAGGTTCATCGCTTTGACACCAATAGAATCTCTTCCCATTGCCCTTACATCAGATTCCTTGAACCTGATACACATACCGCATTTTGTTATTACAAAAAGATCCTGATCTTTTCTGGTCTGCTTAACTTCGATAAGTTCATCGCCTTCAAGCAGATTTATTGCCTTTATTCCGCGCCTGTTTATCTTTGAAAAGTCCATAACTTTTGTTTTCTTGACTTTTCCCTTTTTGGTCACCATGAAAAGATATCTGTCCTCATTATAGTCCTTTATCGGAATAGTGGCAGTAATTTTTTCATTCGGAAGCATCTGCAAAATGTTTACGATCGCAATTCCCCTGGCATTTCTAGATGCTTCGGGAATTTCATAGGCTTTAAGCCTGTAGGCACGACCCATATTTGTAAAGAACATTATGTAGTTGTGGGTTGTGGTCATAAGAAGATCTTCTATGTAGTCATCTTCTATGGTCGTTATACCCTTTATGCCCTTTCCGCCGCGGTTCTGTGCAGAGAAATTATCAACTGACATTCTCTTTATGTAACCTAAATGAGTCATGGTAATTACCGTATTTTCAAGGGTTATCATGTCCTCATCTTCGATTTCTCCTGCATCAAATCCGATCTCTGTTTTCCTGTCATCACCGTATTTTTCAGCGATCAGGCTTATTTCGGTTTTGATCACTCCAAGAAGGATCTTTCTGTCTGCCAGGATAGCTTTAAATTCCTTTATCTTTTCAAGTAATTCATTATATTCGCCCTCTAATCTCTCTCTTTCCAATGCGGCAAGAGCACGAAGACGCATATCAACTATAGCCTGAGCCTGAACCTCATCGATATTTAAGAAATCGATAAGTTTTTCTTTAGCCTCTGCTACTGTTTTACTTGAACGTATAAGTCTTATAACTTCATCAATTGCATCAATTGCTTTTAAAAGACCCTCTAAAATGTGAGCACGTTCTTCTGCCTTATTCAGATCATACTGGGTCCTTCTTGTAACAACTTCTTCCTGATGCTTAAGATAGCATTTTAATATATCAAGGATATTCATGATATGCGGCTCATTATTTACCAGAGCCAGCATTATCACTCCGAATGTGTCCTGAAGCTGGGTATGCTTATAAAGCTGATTCAGGATGATATTTGCATTTGCATCACGTCTGAGTTCGATGACAATCCTCATTCCTTCTCTGTCAGACTCATCTCTTAAATCAGTTATTCCATCGACCTTTTTAAGTTTTACAAGGTCAGCTATATTTTTAATAAGTTTTGCCTTATTTACCAGATAAGGCAGTTCGGTAACGATTATCTGGTTTTTTCCGTTGGGAAGTGTCTCAATATCGGTCACCGCACGAACGACAATTTTTCCTCTTCCGGTTCTGTAAGCCTCATCAACACCACGGTTTCCGAGTATCATACCACCTGTCGGGAAATCGGGACCTTTTATTATTTTTAAGATTTCCTCAACTTCAGTTTCTCTGTCGGATTCTATCCTGTTGTCGATAATCTTGACAACGGCATTGATAACCTCCCTTAAGTTATGGGGAGGTATATTTGTTGCCATTCCAACCGCAATACCTGTTGTTCCGTTTACAAGAAGATTCGGAAAACGTGAAGGAAGGACTGTAGGTTCCTGTTCAGTTTCATCAAAGTTTGGAATAAAATCAACTGTATTTTTATTTATATCAGCGAGCATTTCCATACTGATCTTTGAAAGCCTTGCCTCAGTATATCGCATCGCTGCCGCACCGTCTCCGTCAACGGAACCAAAATTTCCGTGTCCGTCAACAAGACAGTATCTCATTGACCATTCCTGTGCCATATTTACCAGGGCTCCGTATATGGAGGAGTCTCCGTGCGGATGATATTTACCCATGGTATCACCAACGATACGTGCACATTTTCTGTGTGGTTTATCAGGATAGTTATTCAGTTCAACCATCGAATAAAGTATTCGTCTCTGAACCGGTTTGAGACCATCCCTTACATCAGGTAATGCTCTGGATGCGATAACACTCATGGCATAATCTATGTAAGAGGTCTCCATTGTTTTTTTCAGATCGACTTCGTTAATTCGGTCAAAAATCTGATCGTCCATTTATCAGTTTCCTTTCAGACAAATTTTTATATATCAAGATTTTTCACATATTTTGCGTTTTCAAGAATGAAATCACGGCGGGGTTCAACCTTATCTCCCATAAGTGTCATGAAAGTAAGATTGATATCGGCGTCATTTTCCTCATCCATCGAAACCCTTAAAAGAATACGGTTTTCCGGATCCATAGTAGTCTCCCAGAGCTGTTCCGCATCCATTTCTCCGAGTCCCTTATAACGCTGTATCTTGTTATTCTGGTCTCTTCCGACTTCTGAAATAATTTTTGAAAGTTCGTCATCAGAATATGCGTACCATATTTTTTTATTTTTCTCGAGCTTATAAAGAGGCGGCTGCGCAAGGTATACATGTCCCTGCCTTATAAGTTCCGGCATGAAACGATAGATAAAAGTTAACATAAGTGTAGCAATGTGGGCGCCGTCCACGTCGGCATCGGTCATGATTATTATCTTGTCATATCTAAGCTTTGATATGTCAAATTCATCATGAATTCCTGTACCAAAAGCCGTGATCATGGCCTTTATCTCTTCATTGCCGTAAACTCTGTCAAGTCTTGCCTTTTCTACATTAAGGATTTTTCCCCTAAGCGGAAGAATTGCCTGAGTCGCCCTGTTTCTGGCACTCTTTGCGGAACCACCGGCAGAATCTCCCTCGACTATGAAAATCTCACAGTTTTTCGGATTTTTATCCGAACAGTCGGCAAGTTTACCGGGAAGTGAAAATCCGTCAAGTGCTGATTTTCTTCTGGTAAGATCCCTTGCCTTTCTTGCAGCTTCCCTTGCCCTCTGCGACTGGATCGATTTCTCACAAATAACCTTTGCCACTTCAGGATTCTGCTCAAGATAGTATGTAAGTTTCTCGGAAAGAAGGTATTCGACAGCATTTCTTGCCTCGGTATTTCCGAGTTTCTGCTTGGTCTGACCTTCAAACTGAGGTTCCTCGATCTTTATCGAAACAATTGATGTCAAACCTTCACGGATATCTTCTCCCGAAAGGTTTTCATCACTGTCTTTTAAGAATTTATTTTTTCTTGCATAATCATTAAAGGTCTTGGTAATCGCATTCCTGAAACCGGTAAGGTGAGTTCCTCCCTCAGGAGTGTTTATATTATTTACAAAGCTGTAGGAACTTTCGTTATATGAATCATTATGCTGCATGGCAATCTCAACATAAACGTTATTTCTTGAACCTTCGCAGTAAATAATATCGTTGTAAAGCGGAGAAGTACTTTTATTGAGGTATGCGACAAATTCTTTTATACCGCCCTCGTAATGATACTTTTCATCTCTTTCTTTTCCTTCTCTTGTATCATGAAGTTCGATTCTTAGATTTTTTGTAAGGAATGCCATTTCCCTTAAACGCTGCTTTAATACTGAGAAATCAAATTCCTGTGTTTCTCTGAAAATTTCAGCATCGGGAAGGAAAGTAACTTTTGTTCCGTGCTTATCAGGATCACACTCTCCGATAACTGTGAGTGAACTTGTAGTATGTCCGCGGCTGAATTTTTCCTCGTAAATTTTTCCACCGGTATATACATTTACAACAAGCCACTCTGAAAGAGCATGTACAACAGAAGCACCTACTCCGTGAAGACCTCCGGAAACCTTATAACCGCCACCGCCGAATTTTCCTCCGGCATGAAGGATCGTAAATACTACTTCAACACCCGGAAGACCTGATTTATGATTTATTCCAACCGGAATTCCTCTTCCGTTATCTTCAACAACAACTGAATTGTCAGGATTTATCGTAACATGTATTGTATCACAAACTCCTGCCAAAGCCTCATCAACGGAATTATCGACAATTTCATATACGAGATGATGCAATCCTCTTGCCGATGTTGAACCAATATACATTCCGGGTCTTTTTCTAACTGCTTCAAGTCCCTCTAATATCTGTATCTGGTCTGCTCCATATTCCTGACTCATTTATTCCTCCTCTGGTAACGCAAGTTTTTATCTGACAAAATATTGCCGGATGTCAATTTTTGTTACGCCGGTTATTTTCTTCCGGTCTCTGATCTTATCTCTCCATGACTGACATAAAAAACTCTGTCAGTTTCAAATCTGTTTTTTATAAATTCGTCCAGACCCGTACATGTAATAAGAGTCTGCACTTTTCCAAGATGGCCCAGAAGACAGTTCTGCCTTTGACTGTCCAGCTCAGATAGAACATCATCAAGGAGAAGAACAGGATCATCATTGACCGTTCTTTTTACAATTTCAATCTCCGAAAGCTTAAGAGAAAGAGATGCTGTTCTCTGCTGACCCTGTGATCCGAACTTTCTTAAATCAATTCCTTCAAGAAGAAAACTCAGATCATCATGATGCGGGCCGGCAGAAGTACTGAAATATTTCATATCCTGCTTTCTGCTCATTTTAAGCTTTTCTTCGAAATTTTCACATGCTACGGAAGGCT
>CAJORC010000128.1 GCA_905236615.1 uncultured Lachnospiraceae bacterium | reverse complement strand
TTTTTCCCGCCATTCTTGTGATTATCAGGCTCTGGGAAACATCCGGCAATGTAAATTCCATATTCAGTGATGCCGCAGCAGCAAAGCATGCCGTAACACCGGGAACAGATTCATATTCTATCCCCAGCTCCTTCAGCCTGTCCATCTGCTCCTTAACAGCACCGTAAAGACTCGGTTCGCCTGTGTGAAGCCTGACGGTATTTTTACCGTCTTTTTCTCCCTTAGCGATAACATCCACCACTTCCTCAAGTGTCATCTTCGAGCTGTCATGAACTTTTGCATCTTTTTTTGCATAAATATCGATTATTTCGGGATTAACGAGAGAGCCGGCATAGATAATGATATCCGCCGTCTTTATCTTCTCCGCCCCGCGAACGGTGATCAGATCAGCCGCACCCGGACCCGCACCTACAAAAGTTACCATTATGTCCTGCTTTCTTCCAACAGTTCAAGCGCATTATCCGTTTTTCCCAGCAGTCCAAAACTGTTGGAATAGATCATAAGTCCTGTCATTATCCTGCCTCCGGCACGCCTCTCCAGCGCATCGGCTGCCCTGAAACTAAGGTCCGACATGACTTTATCAGTAAAACCTTTTTCACTGATGATCCTGAGCGCATCTTCCGTTGTTACGGAAGCCAATATCCCACGCACGCTTTCAAGTTCCATTCCTGCACGGACAGCTGCCGCCGATAAAATCTCCATCCTGCAGTCCGCTTCCCTTGAATGGGTGTTCATTATCCCGCCTGCAAGCTTTACAAGCTTCCCTAATGCACCTATCAGCAATACAGCCTCAAATCCTGCTTCTGCTGCCATATCGATACTGTCCCCGATAAAATTCGCACATTGAACCGCATCATCTATATTGTAAGAATAATTATCCTTCAAAAAATCCCTTCCGTAATTTCCGGGCGTCAGTACGGCTATTCTCCGTCCTTCAGCTCTTTTTACAGAAAGTTCTGCCTTTATCGTATCCCTGATCGCTTCAAGGCTCATGGGCTTTACTATACCGCTGGTACCAAGTATCGAAATCCCGCCTACTATGCCCAGTCTCGGATTAAAGGTTTTCGCGGCAAGCTCCTCTCCTCCGGGAACGGATATGGTAACAGAAATTTTTCCCTTAAAATCAAAATCTTCGGAAATCTTTTTTAATTCCGACTCTATCATTTTTCTGGGAACCGTATTTATGGCAGCTTCACCGACCGCTCTGTCAAGTCCTGCCTTCGTAACTCTTCCGACTCCGGCTCCGCCGTCTATCAGAATTTCAGTCTCTGCACCGTCTTCATTGACTATCTCGACTTTTGAAAATATCAGACTTCCCGTTGTGATATCCGGGTCATCTCCGCCATCCTTTCGAACCGCACATGAAACAGCTCTTTCTTCTCTTCTGATCTCAACTATCGACGCATTGTAAGGGACACCTGCAGGCGTGATGATCGTTACCTTCTCTTTGATTTTTCCGCTAAAGAGCATATAAGCCGCCGCTGCCGAAGCCGCCGTAGCCGCGCTCCCTGTTGTAAAGCCGCTCCTCATCATCTTCCCTGACCTCTGATAGCATTTATGAGTTTCAGATTATCATCATGTTTTTTTACTGCGATCCTGTACCATCCTTCACCAAGACCTTCATAGTCTGAACAGTTCCGTATCAGAATTTTTGATGCCAGTAATTTTCTGTCCAGTCCCTTTTCACCCTTAAACATGATAAAATCGGCATCCGAGTCAATACAATTGTATCCTATCTTTCCCAGTTCTTCAATCAGACAATTTCGTTCTTTCTTGATATATTCTATGCTTTTTTCAAGATAATCATCTTCGTCCAGTGCAGCCAGTCCTGCTTCCTGTGCCAATACGGAAACGTTCCACTCACCGAGGCCCAGCTGTATTTTTTTCCTTAGTTCCTCATCCGATGACAGCATATATCCGAGTCTGACCCCGGGGATCGCATAAGTTTTCGTAAACGAACGTACCACGCACAAATTTGGAAATTCATCCGTTCTTTTTATAAAACTGTCATCAGCCGCCCTGCCCGAAAGAGTTATAAAGCATTCATCCAGAACAACCGCTGCCTTCTTTTCCAGAGCCCTTTTCAGAATCTTTTCGACCAGTTCCCTGTATGCCGTTTTTCCGTTCGGATTGTTCGGATCAGCAATAAAAACCAAATCCGTTTCATCATTTATTTCCGAAAGAATCCCTTCATCAAGGGCAAAATCATTTTCCTCCGGAAGCCTGTAACTGATAACGTCCGAGCCCGCTGCCAGCGCCGCTCTGCGGTAGCCGCTGAATGCCGGCTCGGCAATAAGGACTTTCTCCGGTCTTAACGCAAATGTTATCGCATTAAAAAGCTCCGAAGCTCCGTTTCCGAAAATTATCAGATCTTCCTTGACACCAAGCTTTACTGCAAGCGCCTTTCTAAGCTTTTCACAGTTAATATCAGGATAATTCTCAATTTTTCCGGCAGCCAGCATCAGAGCCTTTTTCACCGACTCCGGTGCCCCGAAAGGATTAATATTTACCGAAAAATCAAGCTCTATGTCATTTCTGTATATATCACCGCCGTGCATAAAAAACTCCTGTCAGACCATTATCAAGATTATAATAAATGTCATAAGAACAATTAAATAATGAATCAGCAGACAAAGAAAGAAGCATAGAAAGGATGCACTGTACATAAGGCGGTTAGCCCTTGCTATGTCCTCTCTCTCTATTGCTCTTGTTTCATCCCCGATATAAGGCTTATGATAAAGCTTCCCAAAATAATAAGCATCTCCCGCGAGCCTTATGCCCAGAGCTCCGGCAACTGCCGCCTCTCCCTGTGCGGAATTCGGACTTGCATGATTTCTCCTGTCACGTTTCCAGATCATAAAAGCTCTCTTTGCATCTGCTTCCTCGTCTGCAAAAAGGCTTGCCGCGATCAGTAAAAGAGCCGTAAGTCTCGACGGCAGGTAATTCAATATATCATCAACACGCGCCGCAAATCTCCCGAAATAAAGATAGCGGTCATTCTTGTAGCCGATCATTGAATCCATGGTATTTACCGCTTTATAGAAAATTCCCCCCATCGCTCCGAAGATGATCAGAAAAAGCATAGGTGCGATCACTCCGTCGGAGCTGTTCTCGGCAACCGTCTCGACCGCAGCCTTTATTATCCCCTCTTCATCCAGCTTTTCCGTGTCTCTTCCGACTATCATGGACACGGCTTTTCTCGCCTCTTCGATACCACCCTTTTCAAAAGCATTATAAACCTTCATGCTCTCGGTTTTTAAGCTTTTCATCGCAAGGCACTGCCATGTCATGATAGCCTCTGCAAGAATTCCCGCCAAAATACTGAGTTTATGGAAAAATCCCAGAATCAGGGCTGTTATACCGAGGGTTATGATGATTACCAGAAAGAAAAGTACAATTCCCGAAAGAAACTCTCTCTTCTCAGAGCGTTTCTTTGGATACAACAGTTTTTCTAGAAATCCGATAAGCCTTCCGATCAACGCTATCGGGTGAAAAGGATAATGCGGATCTCCAAATGCAAGATCAAGAACAAAGCCAAAGACAAAGGCGATCATATGAATTGATATCATTTTATCACCGTCCCGATCCCGCAGAAAATCCTGACGACCCTCTCTGATCTTTCCGCAATTTTTATAAGAAACCGTCCGAGTCTTTCCCGATATTCTCTTTCAAATTTATCAAGAGGGACAATTCCGCATCCAACTTCGTCCGAGATGACCACTGCATCCGGATATTTTTCCATAAAGAGCTCCGCCTCTTTCTCCGCATCTTCTCCCGAACTCATCTTTTTTCTGAACCATTCCTCAAAATCATCAAAGACTTCGCGCCCGGGATAATTTTCTTTAACATAAGCGCTTTTTCCCTGCGCCCGTCCGCCTATCACCAGTATCATTTAAATATGCCTTTCGATATTATCGTTGCGATTGCCGCTCCTATTGCCGTAAGAAGTTCCGAATTCGACGAAAACCAGCCGCAGGTATCTCCCGTTATCCCGCCGAATTCTTTTGCCGTCATCTTATAATAATAAAGGATAAAGACCGCATTTAAGAAAAGAGCCGAAAAGGCTCCTATAGGATTCAGATGTATCATGGCCGCCTCGCAGAGAAGAAACTCCATTGCAAGGATAAACCTCGTCCGGCTGAGTTCCGTACTGTCGGCAAAAGTATGCAGAAGCCCGTCTTTCTTCGCACATTTGAAAAAGACCACACCCATTCCCGACAGTATTCTTGATAAAATAAATCCAAGCGCCAGTATCCCGAATTCTGTCCTGCTCTTCAGCACGATGAGATATGCAGCCAAAAATAAAGCACAATACGAGAAAAAGCTTATTATCGCAAAAGCTCCCGTATGTGCATCCTTCAATATTTCCAGTTTTCTATCCTTATCCTGATGGGATGAAAGGGCGTCCGAAGTGTCTATAAAGCCGTCCAGATGTATTCCCCCGCTGATCGCGACCGGTATGCAGAGACCAACAAGTGCTTCTGCCATGTCAGTAACAGCCTTGTCAGCATAACCGCAGATAAAGTGCCAGAGAAAGAGCAGTAATGCTATCGGCACACCTACAAGCGGGAAAAAAGCAATCGAGTATTTCATATTATCCGCGTTCCATTCAACTCTTGGAACCGGTATCCGCGAATACATCGCAAATGTGATTATCAGTGATCTTATAATTTCCATTCCTGTATTTCCTGTTTTATCAAAGGAATTCCGACAACAACTTCCGCGAAGATATCCGCCTCTGCCGCGAATCCCCTGTTTAATCCCGACAGACTTTTTATAAATTCAAAAGTTTCATCTGAATATTCGATCCCGTCGGAAAAAACATCATTTGACACAATTATTATATTCTTAAAAATAGCCGAAATATAACTTATCTGGCTTTTTATCTCCTCTTCCGCATCCGAAAAAGACATGTTCTTAAAAAATTTAAGATTGGTAAGAAGATTCGAGAGGTCTTCTATCAGCACGGTATCGGCCGTATCAGCATATTCCGAAAGACCTCGCAGGTCATAAGGAAGTTCTGCCGTAATGAAATCCCTGTCCTTTCTTGCCTCTCTGTGATGCTTTATCCTCTCCTCCGCTTCTTCACCGTAAGGTCTCATTGTCGCGGCATAAACCGCCTTTCCGTCAGAGGATATCTCCATCGCCTTTTTCTCAGCCCATTCGGATTTTCCGCTTCCGCTTCCGCCTATTGCAAATATTTTCATCAGTACCTCTTATACTGAGCTATATTTATGTCCTCAAAGTGACGCCTGTTCCTATAAACTGCCGAAGCCATATCAAGGAGTCCCATCATCATGACTGCTCCCGTGCCTTCTCCAAGCGCCATATCAGCATCTATGACCGGTTCGACTGCCAGCTTTTCCATAAGCATTGACGCCGCTTTCTCACGGCTTCTGTGTGATGCTATCAGATAGTCTTTTACTCCGCTGACCATCCTCTCTGCCGCAAGAGCTGCCACGCATGAGATAACCCCGTCAAGAACTATAGGGACAGCGTATTTTGCACCGCCTATGCATACTCCTGCAAGTCCCGCTATATCAAGTCCTCCCACACAGGATAGAACTTCAAAAGCGTCTTTATTTTCATCCAGCCCGTAATTTTTCACTGATTCCGAGATGATTTCTTTTTTTCTCAAAAGTCTCTCATCATCGAGGCCCGCACCCCTGCCCGTGACTTCATCGGCGCTGAGTCCCAAAAACGCAGCTGCCATGGCACTGGTCGTTGTTGTATTTCCTATGCCCATTTCGCCGGTTCCTATGAGCCTGTAACCTTCGTCCGCAAGTTCCTTTACCAGTTTAATACCATTTTCTATTGCCTGCAGGCATTCCGCTTCCGTCATTGCAGGTTTTTTCGAAAAATTTTCCGTTCCGGGGCGTACACGCAGATCCCTTATGCCTTTGATCCTGTCACCTGCGATACCTATATCCGCAGCCACAACCTTCACTCCGATCCTGTCAGCCATACGGCATACAGAAGTCGTGCCCTCGACCATGTTCTCCGCACAGATACGTGTCACTTCCTGTCCGCTCTGGCTGATACCCTCTGCCACTACACCGTTATCAGCACACATCACGATCAGGGCCTTTTTACTGATATCTATATCCGGACTTCCGTTTATCGCCCCGATCCTGCAGAATATATCTTCGAATTTACCCATCCCGTCAAGGGGCTTGGCTATTGAATCCCAGCGTTCTTTAACCTCCCGCGCCGTTTCCGCTGAAGGTTTATCTATCTTTATTTCCTTTAATTCCGAAACTGTCATAATGTAAGTTTTCCGTCCACGATCAGCTCTATGCAGGCTTCTTTTAAGTATTTGCTGACACTTTTATCCGTGAAAACACATTTTGACATTCCCTCTCTGACGGCCTGCTGAACAAGCGGGTTCATCTGGCGTGTCTTATTCAGGAAATCCACCATCTTGACCTTATAAGGCTGTCCGTCAAGGATCTCCTCCACGATAACTTCCTGTATATTCAGTTTATGATCAACAATAAACCAGTCCAGCCACTGGTCATAATCTATGTTGTTTTTCTTCATCCGTATGACACCTCCTCTTAAACGCAGGTTATAACGGCTTACACCTAACTACATTGTATTACAACGTTAAAGTTTAATCAAACACTTGAATAGATTTATTTGATTTGGTAGGATAGATAGCGGGGTAATTTGCCCTTATACCCAATTATTATTTTTCCCCATAGGAGCATTTAAGATGAAGATTAACAAGTACCTCGAAAATCAAATGCCGGCTGCACCGTTAAAGATAATTGTAATGGACAGCTTAAAGGATTTTGGCAGCAAGGTTAACAACTATCTAGTTGACTTTCGCCATGAGATCAACCAGCCTCATCACGATTCCCCCGCGTTTGAAGGCTACACAATGGATAATTACACCATAAACTTTTCCGTTCCCAGATTTGGAAGCGGTGAAGGAAAAGCAATTCTTAATGAAACTATCCGAGGCAAGGACGTATATATCCTCCTTGACGTATTAAATAATTCACTTACATACAATCTTCACGGTTTCAGGAATTCTTACTCTCCCGATGATCATTATCAGGATTTAAAGAGAGTCATTGCTGCAACCGCAGGAAAGGCCCACAGAATATCCGTTATCATGCCTTTCATGTACGAAAGCCGTCAGCACAAAAGAAACAGCCGTGAATCGCTTGACTGTGCAAACATGCTTGATGAGCTCTACAAAATGGGTGTACACCGTGTGATCACCTTTGATGCGCACGACCCTTCCGTTCAGAACTCTGCACCTCTTTGCGGTTTTGATAATTTCACACCTTTCTATCAGTTCCTCCGTACACTTCTTGCAAATATCGGAGATATGAAGATCGACAAACAGCATACTCTTGTCATCTCTCCCGACGAAGGAGCATTGAACAGGGCCGTATATTTTGCAAGCGTACTCGGTGTAGATACCGGAATGTTCTATAAGAGACGTG
>CAJORC010000127.1 GCA_905236615.1 uncultured Lachnospiraceae bacterium | reverse complement strand
TTTGTGGAATCAATGCCTATGAGAAGACAGGAAATCCTGAAAATCTTAAGGAAGAACTGGGAGATCTGCTCCTGCAGGTCGTTATGCAGGCGCAGATCGCTGAAGAAGAGGGCATATTTACCATAGATGACGTAGCCAAAGGTATTACAGAAAAGCTGATACGAAGACATCCGCATGTCTTCGGTGATGTAAAGGTAGCTGATTCCAAGGAAGTTCTGGTGAACTGGGAAGAGATTAAAGCTAAGGAAAAAGAAGGCAAAGAGGATCCGAACCTTTATCTTCCGGAGGCGTTTGATGAAGCGGAAAGATTGATTGATGCTGCAAGGAAGCGAAAAGGTTTTTCATAATGACGTTAATAGATATTTGAAAGGGCTATGAAATGGTAAAACAGATAGTCAGAGATCCTGATACGAAATATGGGCTGGGAACAATCCGCAATTTGTCCTCCGGTTGTTAAATATTACTTAATATAGTAAAGCATGCTATCAGAGCTGCACTAATTGCAAATAGTACGGTTCCGTCTATTTCTGTGAGAGCAGAGATAACTAATGAAGAAGGTAAAGATGTACTTAAGATATAAATACCAATTAGCAGAACTGTTGTATCGACTTCCTCTGGAAAAATCTTGAGGCGAAGATTAAAGGCGGATGGGTCACCGGAAGTAATACCAATGTATTCTTATGAGGTTGTAACTCGATTAAAATGGGAAATTGTACAAGTACTGTGGTGGGAAATATACGAAGTATAAAATAATGGAATAGAAGCAAGAAGGTGAGTAAGCTAAAACGATGAATTACAATCAGAACGTTGTTCAAGAGAGTGAAAAAATATTGAAACAATAGACATATTGCGATATAATATGTCTACGAAGTAACGGAGGTGATTCCGATGTATGCATTACAAGAAACAATTCGTCCATCAGCGGATCTTAGAAATCATTATAATGAAGTGTCAAAACAGTGTCGTGAGAATAATGAGGCTGTTATTATAACTGTAAACGGTAGAGGTGATACGGTTTCTCTTGGATATGAAGAATACAAGAGAATGAAGGCCAGAATAGAACTTTTAGAGATTTTGGCAGAAGCTGATGAAGATGTTAAATGTGGAAGAGTAGCTCCGATTAAGGATACATTCGATGATCTGCGAAATATACTTAAGGAGGGCTAGGCTTGAAGTATAGAGTTGAAAGAACTGATACAGCAGATTCCTTAATTCGTAAAACAGTTCTGTTTACAGCCGAGAACTTTGGTAATGACGTAGCATTTGAGAAATTGGATTATTTGGAAGAGTCAATTATGAATCTGGGTGATAATCCATACATCGGTGCAGAACCAAGATACAATGTATTAAAACGTCAAGGATATTTGGTACTTATATTAGAAAAGGATCTTGTCTTTTATAAGATTGATGATGACAAAAAGGTCGTAACAGTATATGTTGTGGTTGATCAGAGACAGGATTATTTAAGTATTATCCGAGGCCTTTAAGAATAAACTTACTAGTGTGTATAGAGTGTAAAGGAGGAAAAACAAGGAGCAGCAGGTATTATATCTACTGCCTTTATTATTATCATCATTCCGTATACAGAACTCAAAAATTTTGTTGTCACTACGCAAATACGATAAAATGACTGATATAAAATGCAATGTACCAAAAACACATAAGGAAACTTGCTCCTTTCCATGGCTCATTGAAAGTAAGCTCCGCTGAAAAGTCGGTATATTATTCCCTTGAGGTGACTGCGGTCGATTCCGCAGTAATCCGTACAAAAATGCTTAGCAATAGTAGTAAGTCCGCCGGCAATAAAGTCAGCTGTGACCGGAGAGTCTGTAAAAGCAGACTCTGCCAGACATTCATAAAGACTTTCGTGCATCAGGTATGTGATTCTGTTATCGACAAGAAGCTTGATAAAGTCTCCTTTTTCTATAATATATTCAGCATATCCTTCACTGAGTTGTTCTAATGTGGGGACTCCACAACATTTACATTCGGAAGCCGGATCGAAAGAATATTTTTTTTTCAGTTCAAAGGCTATGATATTTTCTTTTGACTCAAATAAAGAATAGAAAGTCTGTCTTGAAACGGATGCCCTTGAGCATATTTCGCTGATGCTTATCTTTGAGTATTCTTTTTCTTTTAAGAGTATGATAAAGCTTTTCGCTATGCTTTGTTGTGATGAAAGTGCAGTTTTATTGAATCCCTGATACATTGTTACCTCAAAAATAAAAAATCTAAAAAACATTGACAATTGTCAAGCTTGGTGATAGTATTCTTTATAAGTTAATCTTAGACAAGTGTCAAGGTTTTGTAAAGAGGAAAATCTATGGCTCCATGGCAGGAGTCAAATTTTTTACGATTGCATTAGCACTCGACCTGTGCGATTGCTAACAAGAAGGAGGTAAAATGATAGTTGTACCCGTATATAATAAGCAGCTAATTCCAAATGGTAAGATATATTTTCAGAAAGAGGAGTTTATCAGACAGGGAGGCAGAGCCGTACAAGGTGAAAAGGTAGTGCTTCTGCAAACTAAAACCTATATGGATAGAAATGAAGTTAAAGAGGACAGTTTTTATCCAATCGGAGTTTCGGGAATACTGACTACGATCAGTTCAGATGGTTATGTGGTTGTTGAAGCTAACGGAAGAGTTAATGTTGATGAGATTTCTATAGGACAGAATCACAATATAGAATTAACAATATCAAAAAGAGCTGATTCAGACAGTATTGAAGCTGAGGAAGAACAGAAGATTCTATTAAAGCTTAAGAAAGAGGTCAAGGATTTTGCTTCAAGATTTCAATTTTCAGGATTTGTTAATTCTATGGTTGATGGAATGCAGAATGTTGCAGAACTGACAGCAGGGCTTTCATACTGGATGAAGAGTTCGAACGAGGACAAGTATAATATCATCGCGGAGGACAGCGCAATTAAAAGACTTGAACTCATGGAAAAAACTGTTATTGAGTATATTGAATTTGCGAAAGTTACTAATGATGCTGCCTCAGCCCAGGAACAGGAATATAAAGACGCATATCGTGAAGCCGCTATAAAAAAGCAGATGGAGTATCTTCAGAAAGAACTTGATGATATGCATCCTGAAAACGTAACGGATATACAGAAATTTGAAGAAAAGATTAAAGCATCAGGAATGAATGAGGATGCGAGGAAAGAGGCTGAAAAAGTTCTTGGAAGATTAAAGCAGGAAGGAAAGAACAGTCCGGAAACAGGAATGCTTTATGATTATCTTGACTTCGTGACAGGCCTTTCATGGAAAAAAGAAAAAGCAAAATATATAAATCTGGCAGATGCGCAGAAAATTCTTGATGATGAACATTATGGTCTGTCAAAGGTTAAAAAGAGGATCATCCAGCAGATAGCAGTCATGAATCTTCGTCAAAAACAGGCAGGATCGATATTACTGTTTGTGGGTGCACCGGGAACAGGTAAAACCAGTATTGGAAAAAGTATTGCAAAAAGTCTTGGACGTGAGTATGTACGCGTAAGTCTCGGTGGAGTAAGGGATGAAGCAGATATAAGAGGTCATAGGAGAACTTATATAGGAGCAATGCCCGGAAGGATTATGGATGGCATTAACAAGAGCGGCGTGTCAAATCCGGTAATGGTTCTTGATGAGATAGATAAGATTTCAGCTTCGTATAATGGAGATCCCGCAAGTGCGCTTCTCGAGGTACTTGATCCGGAACAGAATAATACTTTTACCGATCATTATATGAATGTTCCATACGATCTTTCGGATGTTTTGTTCATCTGTACAGCAAATAGCATTGACACTATTCCCGAACCGCTTTTGAACAGGATGGAAGTTATAAATTTCACGGGATATACACCTGATGAAAAATTGATCATTGCAAAAAAACATTTACTCCCCAAGTCTATGGAAGCTATGGGGATAGCTGAAAATGAACTGATCGTATCTGATGAAATACTGGAAACAATAATATCAGACTATACCCGCGAAGCAGGGGTAAGAGGTTTGAGAAAGCGTATAGTTGCGCTTTGCAGAGGGGCTGCCGTGATGATTTCCGGAAATAACGAAAGGAAAGAAGCAGTCAGGATAACAAAAGAACAACTTCGTACAGAACTTGATATGAGACCTGTACATCATGAAAAGGTTCCGGAAAAACAAAAAGCCGGAGTAGTAACCGGAATGGCATGGACAAGTGTCGGAGGAGAGATACTTTATATTGAAACGCTATTCACCAAAGGCAAGGGAAATATTATAATAACAGGAAAGCTGGGAGATGTAATGAAAGAGTCTGCCCAAATTGCTGTAAGTCTCGTAAAATCAATTTATCCGGATAAGGCCGGCTTGTTTGAAGAAAACGATCTTCACATACATGTTCCTGATGGGGCAGTGCCCAAAGATGGCCCTTCAGCCGGTATAACAATGACAACAGCCATTGCATCGCTTGTTACGGGAAAGAGTGTTCCAGCCCAAATTGCCATGACCGGAGAGGTTTCTCTCAGAGGATTAGTAATGCCTATAGGCGGACTTCCTGAAAAGCTAATGGCGGCTCAAAGAGCAGGTGTGACTACGGTCTTTATTCCTGCAGAAAATGAGCAGGATTTAATTGACGTGGCGGCAGAAGTTAAAGAAACACTTCATATAGTACCTGTAACGAGTGTAAGTGAGGTACTTGAAAGAACAGGTATTTATGATGAGGACAGAATTATAAAAAAAGCATCATAATCATCTTTCAACTCAAAGAGGCTGGAATCGGTTTTATGTCTCAAGCCTGATTCTGCATTGTTTTGGAGTCATATTAAATTCTTTTCGGAATTGCTGTGTAAAATAGCTTTGATCGCTGTATTTCAGCATATTTGATATATCGGTAATTGATAATTTTTTGTTTCGCAGAAGCTCTCTGGCCTTCAGGAGCTTCTGTTTTTTTATATATTCAGAAACCGAAAGACCTGTGTCCTTTTTGAAGTAACGGGCAAGTGAATTTCTGTTCAGACCAATGTGTGAGCATATATCTGACAAGGTGATATTTTCAAAAATGTTATCCTGCACATAGACAATTACTGAATATGTATATTTGCTGCAGAGTGAAAAAGCATTATCCTGTAACGGTACAATTTCTGAATTGCTGTCCGGAGCACGAAAATAGTTTATGTTATGTGATATTTCGTCACAGAAAACACTTTTGATCAGACAGATGACATCTGCCAGTCGGGGAATTTCTATAGCGGCAATATCTTTGATCAGATTTATGTAGTCCTCTTTTTTTTCCGGGAGAACAAACTGAGAAAGATAGCCCCATGGAAGCTGTTCAGGGAAGGATGCGCCTATAGGCGGAGGTGTAATATAATAGTCATCATTGATCTTTGCAACGGCCATATAGCAGCCATCATACATCTCAATGATCGTTATACCTTCCGGATGCTTGCCTTTTTCGCCGATCGTATCCGGTGGACTGGCAAAAGACATGGGAATATAGACATTTCTGAATTCACTTGGGAAGACATGTTCCAGAGTACCGTTGTAGTTCACAACAGAAAACGGAATCTTCGATACATTATATATTTCTGAAAGTATCAGTGCTGTGTTCACAATTAATCCTCATTTTAAAATGACAAAAACAATAATTATATGACAATTATAACATATTTAATTTTTTTGGTGTGCTATCATCAGATCATCTTGAAAGGCATTCTGAAAAAAGGAAATGAGGTTTTATATTTATGAAGAAAAGAATTATAGGAATGATCATGGCGGCAATGATGTTGACTACAGCGTGTGGAAGTACCCAGCAGGGAGCGGATACAGCTTCGGATACGGTGAAAGAAAGTACAGAAATGACAGAGACAGCAGTAGCGGAAACTGAATCATCCGGAACCACGGAAGAAGCAGAAGATGCTAAAGGCGGCAAAGCGGGCGGACCAATGTCTGGCGGCGGAGGAATGGGCGCAGACAAAAGCGGAGATGAGGAACTGCAGACTATGCTGTCGGAAACCCTCGATAAGTTTTCACAAGCTGAATATACGGATGAAGAGACAGGGCTGACAGTTCCGTATAATATATATCTTCCGGAAAATTATGATGAGAGTAAGAGTTATCCGATGGTAGTATTTATCGGAGATATGACAACTGTTGGTACAGATATGGAAAGGCCGCTTACACAAGGATGGGGCGGAGTTGTATGGGCTACTGCATCAGAGCAGGAGAAGCATGAAAGCATAGTTCTTGTTCCTGTATATCCTGAGACTGTTATTGATGATCATGGTGGACTGACTATAACTGATTATGTTGATCTTACACCCCGAATGATCGCATCTGTTGCTGAAAAATACAACGCGGATACTGACAGGATCTATGGAACCGGCCAGTCAATGGGAGCTATGACCACTCTTTATCTGGCTGCAAATACCCCTGATCTTTATGCAGCAGTTTTAATAGTAGATGGACAGTGGGATGTAAATGAGATTAAGGGAATTGAAAATGTTAACATGATCTATGTTGCAGCCGGAGGCGATGAAAAGGCATATGAAGGACAGCAGGAAGTTAAGGCATTGTTTGATGCTGACGGAGTTTCTTACTCAGAGGTATCAGGATTAGATGCGCAGGCTGAACGCAGCGGATTGGAAGAGACAGTATCTGCTATGCTTGATGAAGGAAAGGGTCTCAACTTCATCACCTGGGAGGCAGGAACTGTTTTAGCTGATGGAGGGTCTTCCGAAGGTGCAGGCGAACATATGGCTTCATTTGACTATGGTTACAAGCTTTCAACAGTTCGTGACTGGCTTTTCTCGAAAACAAAATAATAAAATTTATACAATGCACCACATCAAGATATTTGTAAAAATGTCCTTTGAAAATCGGAACTGATGTATTGTAGAATAATATAAAGACGAGTAGCAGAACCTGCGTAAGACCAGTTTTTGCTACTCGTTTTTTT
>CAJORC010000126.1 GCA_905236615.1 uncultured Lachnospiraceae bacterium | reverse complement strand
TGTTCTTATTGTGCAGCGCCTGTATTTGGAAGGGCAGGTGTCACCGGTGTCGCTGCTGCAGGATCTGCGGAAGGCAGCAGTGGTGACATATCGGGCGTGATGGTCACATAGCCGTTTGCAATATTATGAGGACAGTAATCGGTCTGGCCTTCTACATATACACCTATAGTTTTGAAAGGACATGTGTCGTTTGCACGGAGTCCGGTCTGTGAGCATATATATCCGGATACATGAAGATTACAGCTTTCTTTGGGAAGTGTTTCCTTATCGAATAATTCGGTCTTTGCACTTCCGTCTACAGAACAGAGGCCTGCCACAGCAAGCTTTCCTGATTTTGTACAGATCGCTTTTTCAACAACTCCCTCAGGTTTCTTAAAGTCCTTGTTTTCGAGTTTCTCATGTATTGCCTTCATGGACAGTTTCCACATGAGTTTTGCCAGATGCTGTTCATCTTTTGTTGAAAGCTGGACGTTGTTGTCATATCCGGCCCAGGTTGTGCAGCAGTAGTAGGGTGAAAAACCTGCAAACCACACGTCTTTATTATCAGAAGTAGTACCTGTTTTTCCGGCGATCGACATGCCGTCAAACTTAACATAAGTTCCGGTACCTTTCGAAATAACATCCTCCATGGCAGAGGTGAGAAGATAAGCAGTTGTTGCTTTCAGCACCCGTTTTGATTCAATGCTGTTGTTTATAAGAATATTTCCGTCATGGTCATATATTTTGGTGTAGAAACGAGGCTTGCAGTAAACACCGCCGTTGGCTATGCAGGAATAAGCGGCGTTAAGTTCGATATTCTTTACACCGTCAGTTATACCACCCAGTGCAAGAGTCTGGGTCACATCGGAAAATACCTGTCCGTTTGAATTTACGCGTCTTTCCACAAGCGTTGTAAATCCCATATCCTGAAGGTATTTGAAACCAAGTTCCGGAGTGATCTTTGTAAGAGTCTTTACCGCAATTATATTTAAGGACTGTTCGATTCCGTAACGCAGTGTACAGGTTCCTTTGTAGCCTGAATACCAGTTGGAGACAGGCCGGCCGTTTGAATAACTGAAAGGTTCATCGACTTCTGTGGAAGCAAGGGTAAGTCCTGCAGAGTCCAATGCCGGAGCATAGGTGGAAACAACCTTGAAAGTTGATCCGGGCTGCCTTGTTGTATCTGTTGCACGGTTCAAGGTAAGTGAGGCGTTCTTTTTTCCGCGTCCTCCAACGATAGCCTTTACCTCTCCTGTCTTTGGTTCGATTATGGAAAGTGAGATCTGCGGCTGCGGAGCTGTGGAGAAATTATCCGATACAAATGTATAACCTTCCGCAAGGATGGATTCCTTATAAGCATTGCTTGCTGCTTCGGCATCTTCAACAGTTGAGAAAAGTCTCTTTTTACTGTATCCGTTGGATGCCAGCCAGTCCTGCATCATTTCCGATGAATAATTGTGATACTCACCTTCGGAATCGGATACTGTCAGGGTGTAGTCGAGGAGATACTTGGTCCCGGAAGGATAGTTCTCTTCATTGCCTGTTATTTCATCGACTGTAGCCTGAATATCCGGATCCTGAGTGGTATAAATGGCAAGTCCGCCCGAATAAAGCTGGTTGTAAGCCTGCGTTTCGGTGTATCCGAGCTTGTCTATCATATCGGCTAAAACCTGATTAGTAAGGGCATCCACGAAATAAGTATTTATGCTGTTGCTTTCGACGTTTGCATTAACCTTCTGAATTCTTGAATAAACATCATCTTCAACGGCATTGTTGTATGCGGTCTGTGTGATGTAACCCTGGTCAAGCATGTTTTTTAAGACTTTGGCCCTTCTCTCGGCATTGTTGTCGGGATGAGAGATGGGATTATACTTGGAAGGATTCTGCGTAATGCCGGCTATTACAGCACATTCCGAAAGGTTGAGTTCGGAAACGTTCTTATTAAAATAGCGGAGTGATGCAGCCTGAACCCCCAGAGTATTCTGGCCTAAGTTGATCGTATTTAAGTAAAGCTCTAAGATGGTATCTTTTGAAACACCTTCCTGCTTTTCCAATTCAACGGCAAGATACTGTTCCTGTATCTTACGCTTTAATTTTTCTGCGAAAGATGATTCTGTCGTCCATCCTGTAAATACGTTGTTCTTTATAAGCTGCTGGGTTATGGTACTTGCACCCTGTGAGAAATCCCTTTTGCTTATGCCGGTAACAGCGGCACGGACTATACCTTTAAGGTCGATACCGTTATGTGAATAGTATCTTTCGTCTTCTATCGCAACAAAAGCATGCTGAAGGTCGAGAGGGATTTTATCGATAGTCATATAGATACGGTTTGAGTCGGCAGCGACAAGCTTGGTTATCTGATTGCCTTCCGCATCATAGATGACTGAGGAATAGCCTACGGGACGGATATCGCCGTCATTGATCTCTGGAGAAGAAGCGATAACGCCCTTAAAAACACCGATGCCGGCGGAGACGGCAATTACCACGGCAGCAAGGATAGCAATAACAGCCGCATGGGCAACGAGTACGGTGAGTGTATGTGAAAAACCGGGCGCAAGTGAGCTTACGCGGTTAAGTCTTCTACGGGCTCCTGATTTGGAATAATTCATAGAATTACCTCCTCAAGGTTATCTGGATTTAAACGTTAGTATTTCTATTGTACCACAAGATGACGTTAAATGATTAACGATTTGAAAAATATGGCAATTTGCATAGAAAATGAAGAGAAAGCCGATTATTTTTGAATTGTTAAGATAGTTTTAATGTGTTACAATATCAATCGTGGGTCGAAAATAACTAAAATTGTTCAGCACAAGTAAAAATTCCACGATATGAGAAGACTGGAAAATTTTTTCCTGAATGATTAAAACAATACTGGCCACAGAAAAGTTTGGAGGAAAAAAAATGAGTAAATGGGTGTATATGTTCAGTGAAGGCGACATGACAATGCGTAACCTTCTTGGTGGTAAAGGTGCAAACCTCGCAGAGATGACTTCGATAGGACTTCCTGTACCGCAGGGCTTCACAATTACAACAGAAGCTTGTACACAGTACTATGAGGATGGTCGTAAGATCAATGACGAGATAATGGCTCAGGCTATGGAAGGTGTCAAGAAGATGGAAGAGCTCAACGGCAAGAAGTTCGGTGATCTTCAGAATCCTCTCCTTGTATCGGTTCGTTCAGGTGCTCGTGCATCAATGCCCGGTATGATGGACACAATCCTCAATCTTGGTCTTAATGATGAAGTAGTTGCAGCTATGATCAAGGGAAATCCTGATCCTGCATTCGAGCGTTTCGTATACGATTCATATAGAAGATTTATCCAGATGTTCTCCGACGTAGTTATGGAGGTTGGTAAGAAGTACTTC
>CAJORC010000125.1 GCA_905236615.1 uncultured Lachnospiraceae bacterium | reverse complement strand
CGATTCACTTGATGAGGAACAGCAGTAAAAGAATCAGGAGGAGTCATCGTTGGCTAATATAAAAAGAACCGAACTGAATCCGGAGGAGTCAGTTTCAAAAATACTTAAAATGGCGAATGCTCTTATCCGTCATCCGGAAGAAAATGCCTGTGCCGACAGGACACAGAAGGCACTGAAGATAGCAGTAGTCGGAAGCCATTCAATACAGCATTTTGTGCGTGTGCTCAATCTTTATCTAGACAGGGCAGGTATTTATGCGGATATTTATGAAGGCGAGTATGGCGGGATAAATATGGATGTTCTGGATGAAAATTCAGAACTGTACAAATTTGAGCCGGATGTAGTAGTGATAATGATGCGCTATAATGATGTCCGCCTTGAAACGGAGGCGGATCTGGAGCGTGAGAGCGCAATGCTGAAAAACCTCTGGAGCCATCTTGATAAGATTGCCGGAGTAACTATTCTTCAGACAAACTTTGCGATAAGGACGGCAAGACCTATGGGGGCATTGGAGGCGGCTTACAGCGACTCTTCCATGTCGCTCATGAAAAGGCTTAATCTTGCAATGACCGGTGAGCATCCTACAAATGTTCATATCGTGGACATGGAATATTTCTCTTCATATTACGGAAAGAAAAACTGGTTCGATGAAAGCAGCTATTTCCTTACAAAACAGGGATTTAACATGGAATATATGGGACCTGTGGCAGCTGAAATGACAAGGATCATTAAGGCTGTGACCGGTCATACAAATAAATGTCTCGTACTCGATCTTGATAATACCCTCTGGGGAGGCGTTGTCGGAGATGACGGGGCGATGGGAATTGAAATTGATCCTCATAACCCTCTGGGTGAAGCGTACAGGCATTTCCAAAGCTACTGTCTGGAACTTAAGAAAAGAGGAGTTATCCTTGCGGTAAATTCAAAAAATAATGAAGAGACCGCAAAAGAGCCGTTTATTTCAAATCCCGATATGATACTGAAGCTTGATGATATAGCATGCTTTGTCGCAAACTGGAACGATAAGGCATCAAATATGAGTTATATTGCCAAGAGCCTTAATATCGGCATGGATACACTTGTCTTCTTTGATGACAATCCTGCCGAAAGGGAGATCATAAGGAAATTCTGTCCCGAGGTGACGGTTATAGACGTGCCTGATGAGGCGGAAAACTATGTGAGAGCTCTTGACAGTGCATCGGCATTTGAGTGGGCTGCGATAACCAAGGAAGACAGAGAACGGTCCGATTCATATATTCAGAATGCAAGGCGCGAGGAGATGATGTCTTCGTTTGTTGATTACGATGAATACCTGAAGGCCCTTGAAATGAAGGGAAAGTGCGACAGAGTCGGTGAGAACGAGATTGAGAGATTTGCCCAGCTTACTAATAAATCCAATCAGTTCAACCTGCGTACACAGCGCTATTCAGAGGGAGAAATAGCTGACATGCTGAAGCAGGAGAATATTTCCTGTCTTTATGTTTCGTTATCGGATAAGTTTTCCCAGTATGGGATAATCTCATGTATAATCCTGAAAAAAGCATCCGGGATTGAGGGACTTAACGATGATGACTGTTTCATCGATAACTGGTGCATGTCATGCCGGGTGCTGAAGCGTTCGGTTGAGAACTTTGCCTTTGAAAAGGTTGTTGAAGAGGCAAAGAGAATGGGCTGTAAGAGGATAGTGGGCGAGTATATCAGAAGCAAGAAAAACGGAATGGTTGACGGTTTCTATGCAAAACTCGGCTTTACACCTATGGAGAACAGCGAGAGAGTTCTCTATCAGTATGATATAAATAAGAAAAGGGAGGAAAAGATATGGATACAAAAAGCAGATTAGAAAAGGTTATGAGAGAGGTTTTCGATGACGAGGAGATCA
Organism: uncultured Lachnospiraceae bacterium; assembly: GCA_905236615.1. Lineage (GTDB taxonomy): Bacteria > Bacillota > Clostridia > Lachnospirales > Lachnospiraceae > NK4A144. The sequence goes on along the minus strand of CAJORC010000125.1, from coordinate 903 downwards.
GCATAAACGACGAAACAACCGCTGATGATATAGAGGAATGGGACAGTCTTACCCATGTTGAGCTTATTGTGGCTGTTGAGGAAGAATTTGCATGCAAATTTTCGACAGTAGAGGTAATGAAGCTTAAGAACGTCGGCGAGTTTATAAAACTTATAGACAGAAAGAAGACTAATGCTTGAATTCAGTGTGGGAGGGCTTTTTTTTGCCATACTCCTGATATTTGTACCTGTTCTTCTGAGGTATTCCGGAATATACAGAAGAGAGGTCTTTTTAACAGTAAATATTGTGGTCTTTGCGCTTACATTTAAAGATGTTGCATCGGCAGCCATTGCGGCTGCATGGATATTGATACCTTATTTTGCGGCACCGATCATATCGAATAACGGACGGAAGTCGCTTATTGCCAGACGTCTGTTTTATATTCTGATGCTGCTGGTTTTTCTCTATCTGATGCATTACGAATGGATATTTGTATTTAAATATCTGCCATACTCACCGGTCCTTAAATTCCTCGGACTTTCGTACCTGCTTTTCAGGGAAGTGGATTTCACCATGCAGTATGCGTATCTGAAAGAAACGAAGGTGAGGATCAGTATTACAGATTACTTAAATTATCTGCTTTCTTTCTATACCATAATGGCAGGACCGATAATGCGTTATGAGGATTTTGTCAGTGATTTTTACAGAGAGGATCCCCCGGAACTTGACAGGGACGGGATGCTTGCGGTCTTTCAGAGGATAATCTTCGGTTATATACAGGTTTACGTTATATCTGCGCTCATGTCTACGTGGAGCGCATACTGGTTTGACCGTGTGCCGAAAGCGGGAAATATTTTTAAGTCAGCGATAATATATCTTATTTTTTCGATATTTAATGCTCTTTTCATTTACTTTAATTTTGTT
>CAJORC010000124.1 GCA_905236615.1 uncultured Lachnospiraceae bacterium | reverse complement strand
CGCTGCCACATTGTTTGCAAGGTTCTGCTGTGTCAGCATTACACCCTTGCTCTTTCCTGTAGTTCCGGAAGTGTAGATGATCGTAGCTATCTCATCTGAAGGATTTCCTGCTACGTCATCCGACATATCAGCCGTTTTCTTAAGATCAGAGAGCGTATCAAACCCTTCTTCCTCTCCCTCTTTCAGAATCCAGATCTGCTTTAATTCAGGACATTCTGTTCTTACTTCCTTAAACTTCCCAACAAGTTTTTCATCAAGGAAAAGTGCTTCGGAATCAGAGCGGTTAAGCAGTTCGAAAAGCTCTTCCTCCGGAAGATTGGCATCCAGAGGAACCGCAACATTATTACCTGTTGTTACTGCAAGATAACTTTCTACCCAGCTGACCGATGTAAAACCTATAAGTGCGATATGCGCACCCTTAAAGCCTTCTGCAGAAAGTCCGCGTCTTATTTTAATGACCTCATCATTAAGTTCGCCGTAACTGCACTCTTTAATGTCTTTCTTTTCAAGCCAGCGCACCGCAGGCAGATCTGCATATTTACCTACACTGTTTTCCCAGATATCTCTTATCGTGTCCATATATTATGCTCCGATCGGTAATGCTTTAAGCATGTCAAGAGCCTCACCGATGGTTCTGATGTTAGCTGCATTTTCCATTTCGAACTCGACATCATAATTGTCTTCAAGTTCTCCCATAAATGACATGAAATCGAATGAGCTGAAACCTAAATCCTCACGAAATCTCATATCCTTGGTGATCTCCTTTGCTGAAAGATCGCAATACTGTGATACAAATTCCTTAAACTGCATTTCTTTTGACATAATATTTACTCCTCCTCTAAAAAAATCAAACCTCTGCGATTATTTCGCTGAGCTTTTTATCAGGTGACTCTATACCGGTAAAAAGTATCTTCATCATGTAGTAATACAGAATTTCCATATCTTTCTCAGTCAGTTTAACTGTCTGATAATGGTAAGAGAAATTAAGTCCTCCGTCTTCCGTATGGGTAACTGTCAGATACATCTTCTTTGTTGCTGCACCGTTTGCAAACCATTTTGCGTGCATATCAACATCCCTCAGTGAAGATTTTTCTGATTTTACAGACATCGGCTGATATGTAAGATAGCAGCTCTCATAGGTCGTATCATCCGGTGTTCCGTATCTTTTCTGCATTTCTTTTCTGATCAGTTCAGGATCATAATTGCTGTGCATGTAAATCCTGTTCTGAACGTTCTGAACTTCATAAGCCGCTGTCAGGAAATCCGTATCACCGGAAATCACTGTTCTGCAAGGAAACATTATCGTTCTGCTTCCGCCCGACATCCACTCATCATGTGTTGAACGTCTTGCAATGAAGTTTTCTATAGTAATGTCTTCCTGTCCGTCATTGACCTTTGAAAGATAGATTCTGATGATCAGCAGAAGTATATTTGTAACCGAGATCTGATGTGTATTACAGAAATCAATAACCTTCTTTGTAGCTTCTGCTTCAAGCTTGTAATCCTTAACCGTTACAAAAAGTTCCTTGCGCTCTATATCCGCAGCTCTTAATTTCGGATTCTTATGCTTCTTTCTTGCCTCTTCAAGAACCGAAGGTCCCTGAATATCCGAATAAAGCGGTTCTCCTAATTCATCTAGCATGTCATCCCAGAACTTTTTATCTTTTGCAAAGCGCTTTTCGTTGTTTGCCTTCTTGATATCCGATTCAAGTACTTTCTCAAAGTCTGCAAGATCTGCCGGATATTCAGCCCCGAATTTGAAGTGTGCATAGAGCTGCATTATGTCGTTAACCATTACCATCAGTGCGCATGAGTCCACAAGTCTGTGATCCATATGTACGAAAAATCCGTTATAACCTTGCGGTAATTTTACCAGTGTGAAGTCACACATGGGAATGTCATCACCGTCAAATGTCTGATAAGCCCAGCTCTGCATGAGGTCATCAGCTTCTGCCAGTGTCATATCCGTTAAATCTTTTGTGGGAATATCCCTCTCATCTTTTTCTGCGATATACTGCTGTATCACTCCCTCTTTATCAGGCTTTGTAAAACGAAGCCTCATACAGCCGTATCTCTCATATTCAAGCCTGATCGATTTTTTCAATATGTCAAAAT
>CAJORC010000123.1 GCA_905236615.1 uncultured Lachnospiraceae bacterium | reverse complement strand
TGTCGGAGAGGTAGAAAAGTATATTGGACCATCTGTGAATGTTTATAAGGACATGTTTGATTCAGAGGGAAAAAACAAAGATTCTCAAGTGCTGAACATGTTGCTTGTTTCCCTAATAAGCAGTGATAGTTTGATTACTATAGAAGATTGTAATCGTTCTGAGAGAGAACTCCTTAAACTAAAATGGGCTCTGGAAGCTACGGATCTTGATGCAAAAATGAAACAACATTGGAATAATTACATTTTAGATGGACTTGATATCTGCCGCAGGGATCGCAATGAAATGGCGAATAAGACGTAATGTATTGCGAGCAGCACTTGCTGCGGTGAGATCATGTTAGATAAAGGTTGTATCGTAGGTTGATTATTTTGAGGATTTTTGCATGACAGAAATATACACATTTACAAAAACAAATGGACAGCATATTGCTGCCAAGGCATATATTCCGGATGGGGATTTAAAACAAAATAAATATCCGCTGGTAATCTTTTCCCATGGGTTCGGCTCCAATTATCGTGAATTGGAACATCACGGACAGGGATTTGCAGATGCAGGAGTCGTCTGCGTATTTTTCGATTTCTGCGGAGGAGGTCAGGCATCCTTATCAGATGGCGAGATGACAGAAATGTCAGTGCTGACTGAGCAGGAAGATCTTGAATGTGTTATTGATGAAGTATGTAAATGGGATTTTGTTGATGAGACGAAGCTTTTTATGATAGGGGAGAGCATGGGTGGATTTGTCTCTGCGATTGTCGGAGCAAAGATTAAGGAACGGATAAAAGGGATGATTTTGTGGTATCCGGCATTCGTTATCCCTGATGATTCAAAAAGCAGATACGTATCAAATGATAATGAAGTCTTTGGATTACAGCTCAGCCCCAAATACAATATCGAAGCAAAAGACATTGACATCAACAGACTGATGAAGGCATATCCCGGCCCGGTGCTTCTGATACACGGAGATAAGGATCAGATCGTTCCCATTTCGTTTTCCGAAAGAGCAGAGAAACTGTACCCGGATGCAAAGCTTATCGTTATTCACCAAGCAGGACACGGTTTTGACGGAGCTGACAGTAAATATGCAAGGCATTGTTCTGTAGAGTTTGTAAAAGAACATTTGTAATGAAAATGACGTTGGGAAAATCTTGTATGAAATTTAATGATAGTTGTGCTAAATGCATGTATGACAAGCAGCTGAAGAAAACAGATAACAAGGAATATCTTGCGGAGATAAAGGCTGTTCTTGATAACAGATCTGATGATGTGACAAGTCCTGAACTGGTAGCTGAGTTCAACAAAATTCACGAGAAGTACTTTGGACCACTACCGGACTATTCAGTAATAAAGAGAAAATACAACAATCTTGTCCTTTCAATGGAAGATGACTTGCGAAAAGAAATTGAAGAAAGCGAAGATCCATTGGCAACAAGCATTGTTATGGCAAGGATTGGTAATTACATTGACTTTGCAGCTTTAAATCACGTTGAGACCGATACTTTCTTGCAGCTCTTTGATAATACCAAAATGAGGGAAGATGAGCAGGAGGTTTATAGGTCATTCTGTTCGAAATGCACCCGTGCTAAAAGTTTTTTACTGCTGACAGATAATTGCGGAGAGATTGTATTGGATAAGCTCATGCTGGAGCAGTTAAAGAAGAAATATCCTCAAATATCTGTTGCGGTAATGGTAAGGGGCGGGGAAGTTTCTAATGATGCCACAATGGAAGATGCGTTATATGTAGGGATAGACAGGCTTGGAACAGTAATAACAAACGGAGATAAGATTGCAGGCACAGTTTATTCAATGCTATCAGAAGAGGCAAGAAATGCCATAGACAATGCGGATATTATTTTTTCAAAGGGACAGGCGAATTATGAATCCTTTGCCGGAGAAGGAAGACATGCCTTTTATACTTTTTTGTGTAAATGCGATTTGTTCATAAACAGATTTAATGTTCCAAAATTAACAGGAATGTTTGTGGAAGAGCCGGAATAAATATAGGAGATTAGTGTGAAAAAGAAAGTAATCGTTGTTTTATGCATAGTAATGACAGTAGGTTTAACCGGATGTGGAAACATTAAAGAGCTAAAGATTTTTGGAGGCAATAAGACACCTGTTTCTTTGATTTTTGATAAAGAAAATGAGGAAGAGCCTGAAGAATTAAAAGATATTTCGGATGAAGCCTCTGAAACGTTTTCAGAGGAGAATGGGAAAGGGCTGACAATATTATATCGGGGCTTTATGAATTTACGGAAAAAAATGGTCAACAGATACCATGGGGTCAGGGGGAGTTTTTACAATGAATGATACTGCATCGGAAAAGAATTCTGGCATAAAGGGATTACTTCGGGGGCAGTTATGAAATATATACAGCAAGAAGGACTGGAATACTGCCCTCGCTGCAACGCGACACTTTCATTCCAAAAAGGGTATGATCCTGCACTAAATTACTGGATATGCAAAGGATGTGGCGAGATGCTGATAAACCCTGATGTTGAATCTGATATAGCATGGATTTGTGATGAGTGTGGGGCTATGCTGAATGTTCAATCAGGATTTAGCGAAGACTGTGGTGAATGGACCTGTACGGAATGTGGTTTTGTAAATAAAATATCACCGAATGAGATTTATGGTTCAGAGGAAGAATTTCAAACCGAGAACAGTAGTCCATACAAAGGTCTGTCTGATGAAGATCTTCTTACGTTATCTGAATATGAAGAGATAAGCTATATCAATGAAAGAAAAGATATAATATTAGTTCGAGATCAGGAAACTGGCGAATATTACATTGAGAAATTCCTTTCAAATTACAACAAAAGTATTTATAGTTTTCTTATGGAAAACCCTTTGGAGAATATGCCAGGTATAAAAGGTATATTTGAAAGTAAGAATTTCCTTATTGTTCTTGAAGAATTTATCGAAGGAATAACTATTGAAGACCTTCTGGAAAAATCTTCAATGTCAGAAAAGCAGGCTGTAGAAATTGCGATTAAAGTCTGCCGTATTTTGGATAAACTTCATAATTTGCAAACGCCCATTATCCATAGAGATGTCAAGCCTTCAAATATTATTGTTTCGGAAAATGATGAAGTATATTTGCTGGATATGAATGTAGCTAAGTGGTTTGATCCTGATAAAACTGATGATACAAAATACATGGGTACTCAGTTTTATGCCGCGCCGGAGCAGGTTGGTTATGGAATGCGTGCATCATTTGCAAAATCTGATATATATGCAGTAGGGATGCTGCTAAACGTGATGATTACGAGAAAATTTCCGAAGGAAGAAAAAGCTCCTGAAGATATATGGAAAATTATTGAACGATGTATAAGCCTTGAGGCAGATAAACGGTATACTGCTGAAGAACTTATAGTCGAGCTTGAAAAAATTAAAGGTACAGTATAATGAATGATAAACCGACTGAAGAACTCGATAAGATTCTAGAAAATATGAAGCCTTCCAAACTGAACAGTTTTATCAATGATAATAGTGATAGCCTGGTTAATGCTGAGAAGGCTTTTTACTATTACATGAAGGATAAGTATTTAGAGAAAAAAATCAAACTTAAGGATGTCTACTTATTAGCCGGAGTTTCGGAATCTTATGGTGGTAAAATACTAAGAATGGAACAGAAACATTCAGATGATCGGGATTTGATCATTCGTTTCTGCTTAGTAGGACGTTTTAACAGGATTGAAACTAACCGGGCGTTAAAACTGTATGGAATGAGTCCGTTGTATGCAAAGGATCCGCGAGATGCTTGTATAATTGTTGCAATTAATAATAGAATTTTTGACCTATATGAAATAGACAAAATATTGGAAGAAAAAGGTTTTAATAAAATAACTTCTGATAAAGAGCAATAAGAAAATACATAAAAAATTCTCACCTTTATGGTGGGAATTTTTGTTTTTAAATAATGCTACACTTATAGTAACAGACGGTTATATGCTTACGCAGCGTAAACAAAAAAGTAATCAATAGGAAAGTTATCAGAATAATTCGAGGTGACAAAAAAATGGCTGAAAAAGGGTTGGCATTGTTTATTTCAAGGAGAAGAAAGTACATGGGACTCACACAAGAAGAGTTGGCGGAAAAGGTTGGAGTATCAAAATCTGCTATTGCAAAATGGGAAACAGATGGTGGATTGCCAGATCGTGATAATCTGAAAAAGATAGCAAAAGTTATGGACGTTTCCGTTGATGATTTATATAGAATCATTGAACGTACAGGTATGAAAGGAAAAGACTTTAGTATAAACATAACCACGGAAGTGATAGCTGCATTGGAGTCGTATGGTTACAGGGTAATAAAACCCAATGATGAAATGAGGTGAATATTAATGGCAATTAAACTTATATCTGTAAAGTGCCCGGACTGTGGAGCAACTCTTTCAATTGAGGAAGGACGCAAATCGGCTTTCTGTTCGTACTGCGGTGCTAAAGTTCTGATCAATAATGAAAATGAGCATATATACCGCAATATAGACGAGGCAAAAATTAGGGAAGCTGAAACTGACAGAATGATAAAACTAAGGCAGCTTGAAATTGAAGAGAAATCGAACTTTTCAAAGAAAACGATGATTATAATATGGCTTTCAGCTACGGCTTTGCTGTTTCTGATTGGAATT
>CAJORC010000122.1 GCA_905236615.1 uncultured Lachnospiraceae bacterium | reverse complement strand
TCGAATATCCGTAACTGGAACCGAAGAGATCCTTTGCGGTAGCAAGCCCTGATGACGTTGATACGGCTTCCTTAAATTTATCCTTGTCTATTGAAAGCTTGCCATCCTCATCCATGCTGATTCCAATGCTCTCTAACTGTTTGGTATAGGTTGAGGTAGTCTTGCCCAGCTTTAATGCCATACTGTTAGTTGATTCTGCACTTTCGGAAGCGGATGAGCTGAAAGCTTTGTTGTAGTCGCTCACAAAATCAGAAACAGCGCTGTAAAGTTTATCGGTGGAATTTCCATCATAAAGACTTGAACTCTGAAGCTTATCTAAAGTTTTGCGGAGCTTTGAAGCATCCCCTTTAACCGTTGAATAAGCTTCGGATTTTTTTTCTTCAGCTTCCGGATCAACATCTGATGTACTGTAATATGCTTTATAGAGTTTCTTTAAGGAACCGTTTTTTATTGCTGCATAATCAGCTAAAAGAGTATCGCCTGAATTATTAGATGAATTTGTAGGGAACCAGCTTGAATAGTCCAAAGATGACTTTGAAAGAGAATTTACATTTAATGACATAACTACCACACTCCTTTGTATATGCCGGGCGACATCCATGTCTAAGTGCATCTGTATACACTTTGATTTTAACATTAAATTCAAACAATTACAAGCTCTGAAACTAAAATGTCTGAATATTCTTCCCTGTCAATTAATTTATCGGCATCTTGTATGAAAAACTTTAGTTAAATATGATAAAAATGTCGGTTATTTTCTTTTTAACTCATCTAAGATCAAAGCCAGATATTCTTTTATACTTCCGCTGTCGAATTTTTTATCATCAAAAATAAAATAATGCTGTTTTGATTTATAATCTTCCCTGAATGAAGGGGTAAAAAGCTCGGATCTGAACTGCGGCAGAAAAGCTCCGTATTTCCTTATGTAGCAATTTGAAGCACATGCTTTTTCGCGGAGGCTTGTCTGCATAAAATCTCCTACGGATTTATGGACACAGGCATCTTCTTCGGGAAGATAATAATAGTTTTTATAATCTTTGAAAAAGTGCTTAAATTCCCCTTCAGTGAAAGGAATACTGATAACCGCACGGTCACCTCTGAAAGCAATGTGAAGACCATGTGAGCTTAAAATCCTGTCGTGCGGGACAGCACCTGAAAGCTTTATTTCGAGGAGCAGATCCTCTGTGCCGTTTACGGAAAAGGAAACGATATCCGGTGCTTCAAAAAATGCAGAAAGATAGCGGAAGATCTGCAGTATATCAGGCATTCCCGCTATATCATCAGCGTTGTGGAGGAGCAGGAGTGAACGCTCATGTTCACCGTGCTTTTCCACATAGTCCCAGTAAACACTGATCAGTTCACCGCCATTCATTTTATCCTCACGACATATTCCTAAAAACTTCTCTATGGACTTCTGTTTCATATTTTCAAGACCGAGAAGGTTTTTGAAAGGCCGTATCTGTCGGTAGATGTCGAAGCTTTCGGGCAGGGAGGCATTAATATCGTATTTTTCGTAGCGGGCAGATATGAAGGGCAGGTCAAAGCTTTCACCGTTAAAGGTTATGATAAGAGAGAAATTCTTCATAAACTCCCTTATGCATAAGAGGGTTCGGAATTCATCCTCTTCATTTTCTGCCAGAAACTGTCTGTAGCGCCAGCTGTCACCTTCAAAATAGACAAATCCTGCAAGATAGAGCATCGAATGTTCTCTGGAAAGTCCGGTGGTCTCTATATCAAAGAAGGCTGTCCGGTTCAAATCTGTAGTTAATATTCCGCTTAATGAGTCAAGAGAATTCTTATCTAATTCTGATAAATTATTGTCAATTATTTCCATTTTTGATATTATAAATGTGGACTGTTTTGTTAAATATGTTAATAGGTGCGTGATACGTTGGCATGTTTTCCTATTATAACATATCCTGTAAAAAATATCTGTTCTATGGTAGCTTTTATAGGAAATAACGACTTAACAGCTCAAAAAACAATCTTAAGGAAAGAGGGTCTGAGAATGTCACAGTATACTTTCAGTGGAGGCATTCATCCTTTTGACGG
>CAJORC010000121.1 GCA_905236615.1 uncultured Lachnospiraceae bacterium | reverse complement strand
GTTAAGCTTAAGTTGGAGTAACTGGTTTATGCATAATTTCAAAAACATGATCAGTAGTCCATAGATGAACGAACAGTAATATAAAGAAAACAATCGTTAAAGCTGACAGTCTGGGGAAAGTGATTCATGAAAAAAATAAAAATTGCCAAGATTGAACTATGCAGTAGGAAGATATGCAGTATAGAAAAAGACGGAAACGAATTTATATTAAAGGACTGTAATGATAAGGGGATATGGAAGAGCAATAAAGGGGACGATATTATAAATGCGCTGAAGGACATGAACGATAAGTACTGTGCATTGCATGATGACGCTGAACTAAAGAAATCAAAAGTATGGATACTAAAAACCAAGGGAATAGACGGGAAATGGAATTACAAAAATGTGGCTTCATGTTGCAGATTGGATAGGCTGAATGCGGATATTAATAATCATGTAATGCAGCTGACTGTAAAAGAAGCTGAAAAAAAGAAAGATAGAGAATATCAGGCTTTATGGAAGAATGGCGCTGTTAAGATAGAATTCCGCGAGGTGGATATTGAAAGATACATTAAGGCGATAAATGAGTTGGATTGGTTTACAGAAGATTTATTTATACGGTCTCTTGTATTTGCAGATTATGTTCCACAAGCCGACCCAGCCAAAGCAATATATTGGAGTCAAAGAGCTGAATATGTTGAAGGCAGAATAGCGTTTGAATATGACATGAAGGTAAACGGGATCTGGCATCCTTCAGGAAATGGAATAGACAGGCATATATATGATTATTATAGTGAGCGAAAGAAGTGAATTATAATTCGTCTTTAGGCATCTCAGAAATGGGGTGCTTTTTTTACACTTGAATGCGGAAGTAAATTCCGCATTCACAGGAACCTATATCTGCATCTGATCTTCCAGAACCTTTACAAATGCTTCAAGCCCTGCTCTGTCATCATCGTCGAAACGGTTCAGACTGGGACTGTCAATATCCAGTACTCCGATAACTTTACCATCCTTATGTATCGGTACGACTATCTCTGAATTAGATGCGCTGTCACAGGCAATATGTCCCGGAAATTCGTGCACATTTTTAACCAGCATTGTCTCATCTTTCTCGGCAGCCGTACCGCAGACTCCTTTTCCAAGAGCTATTCTGATACATGCCACTTTTCCCTGAAAAGGTCCCAGAAGGAGTGAACCGTTATTTATGAGATAAAATCCTGCCCAATTCAGGTCTTCCATTGTCTCCATAATAAGTGCAGATGCATTTGACAGAACCGGAAGATAGTTTTTTTCCTCTTCAGTCAATGCTTTCAGCTGTTCTGCCAGTAACTTATAATCTGTCATAATATATTCCTCCGTTGCCAAATGTAAGTCGATGATAACATAAATAATGCGCTTAGTCGATAGACTTTCTGCTTATACCTCTTCTTAAGCAACAGTTGGAAGGGCTTCTAATGAACTTTCATCCATGACGGATCAGCTGAATGAGGAGGTTAAATTCTTTAAATAAAGTTTGCTTACACCAAATATGTATCTTTGTGAGGGCAAACGATAAAAAGTTGTACTAAATAACCAATGATATCCTAAAAACTATAGATTATTAAGACATATATCCTAATATCCTTAACTTTATAGGGATGAAAATCCTGTCAGAATGTATAAAATGTATATAAAATCAAACAAACGGAAATCGGGGGTTAAGGGATTTCGTTTGACGGAGGCATTTTATATTCACTTATTTCTGGAGGAGAAGGATATGGGAATCAAAAAAAGACTGATGGGCTCGCGCGCAACGGCAGCCACATTGGCAATGATGCTTGCATTGGGGAATGTTCCGGTAAATGCTCTGGCAGCAGAGGTACGTACGGAAACCGGACTTGAAATTCTGGCTGAAGAAACCGGCTCAGAAGCTAAAACAGCAAAGAGCGGAAGAAAGAAAGTAGCTGTTGAACTTACCACAAACGGAGATGTTTCGACCGGAACAACTGAAGGATGGAGTGTAACAAACACTGAAAGAGGGGAGCTTGATGTACAGTCGGTCAACGCTCTGAATGCTTCTGAAGATGAGGAGCCGGAGAATGATGGAAATTACTGTATATGGGTTAAGAACAGGGAAACCACAGGTGCAGGTGCTGAGCAGAATCTTGATGGTAAGCTTGAGATAGGAAAGACTTATAAGTTCAAAGGAAAGCTTATGTATAAGGACGGTCCTGCCACAAAAGCGTTCAGACTTGAGATTCAGAACGGACCTTCATACAGATATAGAGACAATATAGTTCAGTTCAATGCAAAGAAGGGTGAATGGACAGAGTTCGAAGGAACATATACGGTTCCTGAGTCAGTAACATGTGAGGGTCAGGAGTGGACCTTTAATGATGATTTCAACCGCGTATTCATAGAGACACCATGGAGCGGAAGCCCGACAAAAGAGAACGACCTGATGGATTATTACCTCGATGACCTCTCGATCAGTTATGAAAACGGGGACAGCGAATTAGCAGTAAACGGCGATGCAGAAAAAGGAACTGAAGGCTGGACGACTTATGAGCATGAGACAGGAAAGAACGAAAACCTCAAGATCGTAGAGACAAAGGATTCCCACAGCGGAAAGAAAGCTGTTAAAGTTGTTAACAGAAGCCTTACAAACGATGGTTTTGGTCAGAAATTTGAAAAAGAATTCAAAGAGGGATATACTTATAAGTTCAGTGCATGGGTAAAGCAGGATCAGGTTGATAAACAGTCTATCGCTATGTCCATCAGAAGAGGCGAGGGAGAGAACTTTACCAATATAGATACTAAAGAAGTTAAGAAGGGCGAATGGGTAGAACTCTCCGGAGAGTACACATTTACTGAGGATGATGACAGATCTGTTGTCAGCGTATACTTTGAGACACCGTGGAAGAGTGCAAAAGATACAAAAGAATCTGACATCATAGATATAACAGCAGATGATCTTTCCATAATCGAACTGGCAAAGGATGAGAGCGAGGAAGGCAAGGATTATAGAACGAGCAGCTTAAAGGCAGCTATTGAGTCGCCTGAAGAAGTGCTCGGTGTTATCAATCAGGAATTTGATGCAAAAATCAAACTTGATAAGCTTGAGAAAAAAGGATATAAGAATCTTAAGCTTATAGTAGCACTTCCCGATAAGGTAAGCGTTGATGATGTTGAATTTAATAAGGATGCCATAAGTGGTGACACAGAATATAAGGTTGAAGACGGCAATCTTGTATTAAACGTAAAGGGTGATGACGTTGCCTTTAGTGCAGAAGACGGCTCGTTTGCAACATTAAAGCTTAAGCTGAATGGCTATGTCAGAAAGGATACAGAGGCTAAAATATCCATCCTGAAAGCACATGTTGATGACGGTAAGAATACATTCTATGAAGTTAAGGATGCAAAGAAGAAGCTGCTTCTTACCTACCTTGATACAGGCGCGATCGCAAAGAAACTCGGATGTTCCAACCCGCTTTACACTCAGGAATTCGGTGCTGATCCTTATGCTATTGTTTACAACGACAGAGTATATGTTTACATGACAGCCGATGATTATGAGTATGACTCAAATGGAAAGCTGAAGGACAATAGTTTTGGATACATCAAGACACTTAGAGTAATATCTTCATCTGATATGGTCAACTGGACTGACCACGGTACAATGAAGATCGCCGGCAGTGACGGACCGGCTAAGTGGGCAAGCCACTCATGGGCTCCGGCTATTGCACATAAGGTAGTTGATGGTAAGGATAAATTCTTCCTCTACTTTGCTAACGACGGAAGCGGAATCGGAGTTGTAGAGAGTGATTCTCCTATTGGTCCCTGGAAAGATCCGATTGGCGGATATCTCTTAAACAGAAAAGTTCCCGGCTGCGAAGGAGTTGAATGGTGCTTTGACCCGGCTGTACTTGTAGATGATGATGGTTCGGCTTACATCTACTTCGGTGGAGGTATTCCGAACAACGGAGCCAACGGAGAAGCTTATAACCCTCATACAGCAAGAGTTGCCAAGCTTGGCGATGACATGATCAGCATTGATGGAGAAGCTGTAGAGATCGATGCTCCGGCAATGTTTGAGGATTCAGGTATATTCAAATACAAGGGAAAGTATTATTATAATTATTGTACCAACTTCATGAACCATAGTAAGGAAGGCTATCCCGGAAACGGTAACATTGCTTATATGGTAAGTGACAGCCCTATGGGACCGTTCAAATACGCAGGAGAGATTTTTGACAATCCGGCTACATGGTTTGGCGTTGGCGGAAATAACCATCATGCAACATTCGTATTCAGGGGAAAGAGCTACTTCCTTTATCATGCACAGACAGTAGCAAAGGAGCTCGGAACTGCAAAGGGATACCGTTCAACTCACATTGACAAATTGGAGTTTGATGAAGATGGAAATATCCTTCCGGTTAAGGGAACTTACGAAGGAATAAGCCAGCTTGAGAGCCTTGATCCTTACAAGACAATAGAGGCAGAGACCATTGCATGGAATAAGGGAATCAAGGTTGCAGATATTGATGGAAGCAACGCAAACAGAGAACTTACATCAGTTGATGACGGTGACTGGACAAGTGTTGCAGGTGCTGATTTCGGAGATGAAGGTACTGATAAATTTACTGCAAGAGTTAAGTCAGAAAAAGGCGGCAGCATCGAGGTACGTCTTGACAGTCCTCAGGGAAGCCTGATCGGAACAGTTGAAGTACCTGAAGGAACAGACGAGTATACAGATATTTCAACTGAAATCACAAAGATAACAGGCGAGAGAAACGTATTCTTCGTATTCAAGGGTGACGGAAAGGATCTCATGACAATTGACTCCTATATCTTTGGAGATGGCAAGATCGAAACACCGGAGAAGCCGAGCCCGAGCGAAGATCCTGCAGTGGATCCTGAGAAGCCGGGTGAAGATCCCGGACATGATGATCCGATAGAAGATCCCGAAAAACCGGGTGAAGATGATCCTACAGAACCTGAAAAACCGGGTGAGGATGATCCTGCAGAACCCGAGAAGCCGGGTGAGGATGATCCTACAGTAGATCCCGATCAGCCGGGTGAAAAACCTTCAGAGGAAAAGAAGGAAGATCCCACAAAACCTGTTTCAGAGCCGGCAGCAAGGGCATCTGCAGGTAACGGAAAAACTTCGACAGCAGACCAGATCGCAGCACCGGGTGATACAACAACACTTCTTGCTGCTGAGTCAGGTAAAGTTACCATAAATGCATCGGCTAAGAAGCTTGTTCTTGAGGGTGATAAGGGCTCATTCAAGATTACTGCAGGTAAGGGCGTTAAGGTCAGCAAGAAGGGCAAACTTACCATCAGAAAGAAGTGCACAGGATTTACTGTCAGCTTTACAGCCGGCGGTAAGGAAGTGACCAAGACCGTTACTGTTGAGCAGCCTAAGATGCCGAAGAAGGTTAAGGCAGAAGGAGGATCTGCAGCGATCACTCTGGAAGGAACAGATATTTCAACCGCTGTATGGACAAGTAACAAGCCGAAAGAAGTTAAGATATCTGTATCCAAGGACGGAAGACATGTCCTTGTAACAAGAAGTAAAAAAGGCAAGGTAAAAGTAACTGCACAGATCAATGGCAGAAACTATACCACAACTGTTATATTCTAAATGCCAACAAGATACAATTAAAATCCATTATCCAATGGCGAAACCCTCACTGCGAGAGCAGCGGGGGCTTTTGCCGTATCTGAAACTGATTTATGATAAAAATACTGAATAACCTGAAACTCAGGGAAAAGAACTTAATAATTATTTTTGTGAGTATCTTTATTCCGATGCTTTTGACGAATATTTACTTTTTCCGAAACATCGAAAGTGAAAACAGAAATCAGACCATGGCTGAAATGAAGAACTCGGCGAGTCAGCTGGAATACGATATCAGGAATTCTCTTAGGGGACTGATCTCTATTGCAGACTATATCGAACGAATGGATACGATAGATGACTTTCTGGAAAGGAGATACGAGTCGGAAGCGGATTATTACACTGCCTATAATGAACTGATGGAGAGCGAAGCTATTCAGTATTATTATTCTGCGGAGTCAACGGACGGGATAACGATATGTACGGACAATCCTACCATTGTTAACGGAAGATATTTTATAAGTCAGGATCGTGTGATGGATACTCCCTGGTACAAAAAACTGGCAGAGTCAGGGAGAGATTATGTAGTATGTGCTTATTATGAGAATGGAGAGTCTGGTGGTTATATACCGAAGGG
>CAJORC010000120.1 GCA_905236615.1 uncultured Lachnospiraceae bacterium | reverse complement strand
TTGATCTCTTCTATGAGCCTTTTGCTCTCTTTGACTATTTTTTCCGCCTTTTTATTTTCTCCGACCTGGGTTACGTTTTTGTTGACAACTATGTCATCCATCAGTTTGGACTTTAATTTTTTCAAGTCCTTTAATTCTGTTGTGATCTTACCCTGCCTCGCAACCAGCTCGTTGACTTCTTTTGCGAGCGCTTCCATTTCTTTCGACTTTTCCGCCTGGGTAAAAAGCTTATGCCACTTATTATCAAGCGTAAGGATCGGAATGTTTTTTGCACTTATGGCATCCTTAAATTTCTGTTTCTCATCTGCCATATTGTACCCCCTCAATGCCTTAACATCTAAAAAATAATCACTACTGCATCGGAAAAGCCGATGGATTGGTAAGCGTATAAGACAGACGCATAAGGCTTTCCGACAGGTGAACGCTTTCAACCATGACCGTTGGCGGAACTTCCAGATCCACATGCGAGAAATTCCAGATTCCGCGGATACCGCAGTCCACAAGAGTACGTGCAACAGGAACCGCAGCCGTTTTCGGAATTGCGATCACTGCGATATCGATATTGTTCTTCTTGACGAATTCCGGGATATCTTCCATAGGCATAACCGGAATACCCCTGATCTTTTTACCTTTAAGCTCAGGATTGACATCAAAAACGCCTCTCATGTAAAAACCGCGCTTCTCAAAATTTGCATAGCCGGCAAGAGCCTTTCCCAAGTTTCCCGCTCCTATAAGGATAAGGTTATGCCTCTGGTCAAGACCAAGTATCTTTCCGATCTCATCATAAAGATAGCTTACGTTATAGCCATATCCCTGCTGACCGAAACCTCCGAAATTATTTAAGTCCTGTCTTATCTGGGATGCCGTTACATTCATAAGTTCAGAAAGTTCCTGAGACGAAATCTTCTCAACACCCTCATCCTTTAATTCACCCAGATACCTGAAATACCGGGGAAGTCTCCGCACCACTGCTCTGGATATACCTTTAACCGCCACTTTGCTCCTCCATCTATAATAACTTTCTTTCAAAAATTAATGTTTTATGTTATTATTAAGCCGCTTCTATTAGTATAGGACATTGTTAAGTTATTGTCAAACATGGTTATAATGAGGTTAATATGCTTTTACAGGTTTACAACATAGAAAAATCTTTTGTCGGAAAAACAGTTCTCGACGGCTGTTCTTTTCATATCGAAGAAAATGAAAAATGCGCTCTGGTCGGCATGAACGGTGCCGGAAAATCAACACTTTTAAAAATCATCACTGGACAACTTGAAGCCGATAACGGCGAAGTCACATTGAGCTCAGGCGCATCTTTCGGTTATCTCGCACAGCAGGAGGCCGTTAATACCGAAAATACCATTTATGAAGAAGTTTTATCCGTCAAGCAGGATCTGATAGACGAAGAAGAAGAGATCCGCTCTCTTGAACGTGAAATGAAAAATTTAAGCGGTGACGAACTCACAGCAAAAATGAACCGCTACTCATTGCTGAGTCATGATTTCGAATTAAAAAACGGTTACGCCCTGAAAAGCGAAGTTACCGGTATCTTAAAAGGTCTTGGATTCAGCGAAGATGAATTTTCAAAGAAGATCGATACTCTCTCCGGCGGACAGAAAACAAGAGTTGCTTTAGGCCGTCTCCTTCTGTCCAGACCTGACCTTATCATGCTCGATGAGCCTACCAACCATCTTGATGTAGCTTCTATCGAATGGCTTGAAGCTTTCTTGAAGAATTACCCCGGTGCCGTGCTTATCGTGGCACATGACCGGTATTTTCTTGATAAGATAGTTACCAAAGTAGTCGAGATCGAAGCCGGTTCCTGCCGCAGCTACTCAGGAAACTATACAGCCTTTTCCGAAAAGAAAAAACAGCTCCGAGACGCTGCCATCAAAGCTTATATGAACCAGCAGGCCGAGATCAAGCATCAGGAAGCTGTCATCACAAAGCTTAAGCAGTTCAACAGGGAAAAGTCCATCAAAAGAGCCGAAAGCCGTGAAAAGATGCTTTCAAAAGTTGAGGTTCTCGACAAGCCCTTAGAGCTTAACGATGCGATGAACCTTTCCATCACGCCTTCCATTGAAAGCGGTAATGACGTTCTTACCGTGGAAGCTCTTTCAAAATCATTCCCTGAAAATGAACTTTTTACGGATATTTCTTTTGAGATCAAGAAGGGTGAACGCGTTGCCCTCATCGGAAACAACGGTACGGGAAAGACTACCATGCTTAAGATCTTGAACCGCATGGAGCGAGCCGACAGCGGAAATTTCCGGCTCGGAACCAACGTAAAGATCGGCTATTACGATCAGGAGCATCAGGTTCTTCACGCTGAAAAAACGCTCTTTCAGGAGATTTCCGACGCTTATCCGACACTTAGCAATACTAAGATAAGGAATACTCTGGCAGCATTCC
>CAJORC010000119.1 GCA_905236615.1 uncultured Lachnospiraceae bacterium | reverse complement strand
CTATCTATAGCCTGTATAAGACGGATATATTTTCAAGAGTCGTAAGTGCATCGGGGTCCATGTGGTTTCCTGATTTTGTGGAATATGTCAGCAAAAATGATTCTGTGAGAAAGCCTGACAGGGTATATTTCTCTCTTGGAGATAAAGAGGCACGAACAAGAAATAACCTGCTTGGCACGGTTGAAGATAAAACTAAAGAGACTTATGAGCATTACAAAGACAGCGGTATAGATACGGTTTTTGAGTTGAATCCGGGAAATCACTTTAAGGATGCTGATATTCGGCTTGCTAAGGGAATCGCCTGGATTTTGTGACAGATGATTATTTGGAGAAGGAAATGGTAATAAAAGAAATAGATGTAAAGGGTATAATGACAAAGTCAAATCTGCCGGTAGCGGATTTTTCCGTTAATCCATATGTGGGATGTTCACATGCCTGCAAGTACTGCTATGCAAGCTTCATGAAAAGATTTACAAATCATCACGAGCCATGGGGCGAATTTATTGATATCAAGAACTGGGTAGAGATTAAGAACCCTTCCAAATATGCCGGGAAAGAGGCTTTTATCGGTTCGGTTACAGACCCTTATCAGCCTTGTGAAAAGAAATATGAAAGAACAAGAACTCTGCTGAAACAGCTTCAGGGAAGTGGAATATCGGTAAGTATTGCAACCAGATCAGACCTTGTGCTTAGGGATATAGATCTTATAAGAACATTTCCAAATGCAAGAGTGGCTATATCCATCAATACAGTCGATGAGGAATTTAGAAAAGAGATGGATCGTGGTGCAACCATAGAAAAGAGACTGGATACAATGAAGCAGCTTTACGAAGCAGGAATAAAGACTACTTGCTTTATTTCGCCAATCTTCCCCGGGATTACAGATGTTGAAGCTATTATTGACAGGGCTAAGGACAGATGCAATCTTGTGTGGCTTGAGAATCTTAATCTCAGGGGAGACTACAGAGTTGTGATCATGAACTGGATTCATGAGAATCATCCGGAGCTTGATGAATTATATCATCAGATTTATTCAAAAAAGAGCAGGGAGTACTGGAGTGGACTTGATATGCAGCTTCGGGAATATGCAAAGAAGAATCATATGCCCTACGTCAGGGATGATGATTCCAAAATGTCAGACTTTGGAGAGCCGCCTATCATGGCAAACTATTTTTATCATGAGGAGGTAAAAAAGTCAGCAAAAAGAAATGAGTATAAGAGGTGACAATCAGTATGCATGATATCTGGAACCCCTGGCATGGGTGTATAAAATGCAGTGAGGGATGCCAAAACTGCTATATGTATTACCTGGACAGCCTAAGAGATAAAGACGGCTCGAATATTTACAGAACCAAAACAGGGTTTAAGTATCCATTGTCAAAAGATCGTCAGGGAAATTATAAAGTAAAAAGTGGAGAGATGCTAAGGGTATGCATGACCTCTGACTTCTTTTTAGAGGAAGCAGATGACTGGCGGGATGAAGCATGGTATATTATAGAAAGACGACCTGATGTTAAATTTTTTCTACTTACAAAACGTCCTGATCGCGTAGCTGAGCATTTACCCTTTAATTGGGGTGGAGGTTGGGAAAACGTTTTTTTCAATGTGACATGCGAGAATCAGAAAAGAACTGATGAAAGAATACCTATATTACTGGAACTACCATTTAAGCATAAAGGAATCATGTGTGCACCTTTTATTGGACCTGTTTCTATAAGTAAATACCTTAAATATGGTCAGATTGAACAGGTGTTGTGTGATGGTGAAAATTACGGTGGAGCCAGACCCTGCCATTATGAATGGGTAAAATCTTTAAGAGATGAATGTGAAGCATATAATGTGACGTTTATATTCTGTGGTACAGGACGACGATTTTATAAAGATGGAAAGCTTTATAAAATTGAGGAACAGGGACTTCAGAGTGAGCAGGCACATCTATCGGGACTTAGTTTTATAGGCAAGCCGATGAAGTTTGATTTGCATGATGAATGGGGATATGAGATATCCGAGTCATATAAAAAGATCTTTGGAACAAAGTGCCAAAGATGTGGAATGAAGCCAATATGTAACGGATGCAGTAATTG
>CAJORC010000118.1 GCA_905236615.1 uncultured Lachnospiraceae bacterium | reverse complement strand
GCTCATGCAAATAATGTAAACTATCTTTTCGAGGCAAGCTGCGGCGGCGGTATCCCGATCATCAGACCTCTTAACAGCTCTATCACGGCTGATGATGTCGATGAGATCACAGGAATACTTAACGGAACAACAAATTATATTTTAACCGAGATGACTGAAAAGGGACTTGGTTATGAAGAAGTTCTGAAATCTGCCCAGGAAAAGGGATATGCAGAGAGAAATCCCGAAGCTGACGTTGAAGGTTATGATGCAGTAAGAAAGCTTGCAATCCTTTCATCACTGGCTTACGGAAGAACTGCTGATTACAAAAAGATTTATACAGAAGGAATTACAAAGATAAGCAAGGAAGATATCGATTATGCAAAGGCTTTGGGAATGAAGATAAAGCTTCTTGCAACAAGCAGAAAGACTGTAGTCGATGGAGAAAAGCACTGCTATGCACTCGTTTCTCCATTCCTTATCGATTCGACCACACCTCTTTATGCCGTAAATGACGTATACAATGCTATTCTGGTTCACGGAAATATGCTTGGCTATGCAATGTTCTACGGCGCAGGAGCAGGTTCGCTTCCTACAGCAAGTGCGGTTGTTTCAGACGTTGTGGATGAAGTAAGACATCTCGGACGTACCCTTATCTTCAACTGGAATCCGAAGCAGCTCGACATCGCATCTGTTGAGGATGAGGAAAGAAGATTCTTCGTAAGAGTAAGCAAGGATAATCTTGAAAAGGCAAAGAGCCTTATGAATCCTGAAAAGGTTATTGAACTTGATGGTAAGGCAGACGAGGCAGGCTTTATCACGGAAAAGATGAGTGAGAAAGAATTCGCATCCCGCGAAGAAAAGCTGGGTGGCGTTATCAGCCGCATCAGAATCAAAGATATGGCAATCTGATAAATCTGGAGGAGATTATGAAATACGTTTTGGTCTTAGGTGACGGAATGGCTGACCGCCCTATTGAAAGTCTTGGTGGAAAGACACCGCTTGAAGCTGCTGAAACACCCACTATGGATGCGCTTTCAAAAAAATCGGAGATAGGTCTTCTTCATACTATTCCCGAAGGGATGAAGCCGGGTTCGGATACGGCAAATCTTTCGGTGTTGGGATATGATCCTAAAAAATACTATTCCGGAAGATCTCCATTGGAGGCTTTATCTATCGGAGTTCCCATGAAGGATACCGATGTGGCGCTCAGATGCAATATAGTTACTCTTACCGAAGATAAAGACAAGAGTTTTGCAGAACAGACTATTCTTGATCACAGTTCGGGAGAGATATCGACAGAAGACTGTGCGGTGCTTTTGGATGCAGTCAGGAAAGAGCTTGAAAATGAAACTTATAAGTTTTATGTCGGTACAAGTTACAGGCATTGCCTGATCTGGGACAAGGGTGAAGTGATCGAACTTTCACAGCCTCATGATCATTTGGGACAGGTGATAGGAGAGTTCCTACCAAAAGATGAAGCTTTAAGACGGATGATGGAGCGAAGCTACGAGATACTTAAAGACCATCCCATGAACATAGAACGGAAGAAAAAAGGCTTGAATCCTGCCAACTGCTGCTGGTTCTGGGGAGCGGGCACTAAGCCGATGCTCTCGTCTTTTGAAGAAAAGACGGGTAAAAAGGGTGTCATGATCTCAGCTGTAGACCTGCTTAAGGGCATAGCGATAGGATCTTCGATGGATGTTAAGATCGTCGAGGGAGCAAACGGCGGACTTGATACAAATTATGAAGGCAAGGCGGATGCCGCTGTAAAGGCCCTTACTGAAGAAGGATACGATTTCGCTTATATCCATGTGGAAGCACCGGATGAAATGGGACATCAGGGAAGCGTTGAGAAAAAAGTAGAGTCGATAAAGAGACTTGATGAAAGAGTTATAAAAAGGGTGGTTGACAGCCTTAAAGCTGCCGGAGAAGATTTCAGGATGGCAATACTTCCGGATCATCCGACACCGATCGAGATCAGGACTCATTCGTCGGAAGCTGTTCCCTTCATGATCTACGATTCAACGAAGGAAGAAGAACACAGCTGGAATTACAACGAGAAAGATGCAGAAGCATCAGGACTGTATCTGGCTGAGGGACCCATGCTTATAGACAGACTGTTTGGAGATAGATAACTTTTGTTTTAGGAGGAAGCGGGAATGCTTGTAGTAAAAAAGTTTGGCGGTACTTCCGTCGCAAACAAAGAACGTATTTTTAATGTCGCAAGACGATGCCTTGACGATTACCGTGCCGGCAATCAGGTTGTTGTCGTGCTTTCTGCAATGGGAAAGCAGACTGATGTGCTTATCAACATGGCAAAGGAAATTAATCCAAACCCGCCTAAGAGGGAACTGGATATGCTTCTCACAACGGGAGAGCAGACTTCGGTTGCACTCATGAGCATGGCTTTTGATTACTTAAATGTTCCGTCCATTTCGCTTAATGCATTTCAGGTGGCTATGCACAGTTCGAGAACTTACGGAAATGCAAGACTTAAGAGAATCGATACAGAGCGTATCCAGCATGAACTTGATAATAAAAAGATCGTCGTTATCACAGGATTTCAGGGCGTGAATAAGTATGATGATTATACAACGCTGGGACGCGGCGGCTCCGATACGACAGCAGTTGCACTTGC
>CAJORC010000117.1 GCA_905236615.1 uncultured Lachnospiraceae bacterium | reverse complement strand
TTGAATACTATGATGGAAGACTTAATGGACGCAATAGGATCTTATATATTTACAGTCTTTTTAAGCAGGAAAAAATTAATGGAGACACTTTTACAAAGCTTATACAGATTATTACTGCCGAATGCCTTGCCTATAAATATTGCACATCGATTGACTGGATGATTGATGATGAAACAATGAAACTTTTAGATCTAAAAAAATATACTGAGCCTTGGCGATATGAATAATTATATTTTGATATAACTCACTGACGAGCAATGCGATTAAAATAGGTTATTTCTCTAAAACCGATGATAAAAAGAAGATTTAGAGGAAAAACATCTTTACTTTTATGATGATATTCCGCTAAAATCTTTACTTTATACCTCAAATCTCCTATAATATGTAAAGATTCTGATGGAGGTGAGCATGTGATTTCATATGATATTCTTGAAAAAACTCTTAAGGATAGAGGGATTGGAAAGACCGAGCTTTCCACACAGCTTGGACTTTCTACCAGAACTATTGCAAAGATAGGAAAAGGCGAAAAACTTTCAAATCGGAGTTTGCAAAAGATAGCAGATTATCTTCACGTGGATCCGAAGCTCCTGATGAAGGAAATCTCTGAAAATAAGATATTACAAGTGCTCAGAGAAGAAAAAGAGATGAAGCTTCCAGGAGGGTTATATCACGAGCTACAGGTCAGGATGACATATAATTCCAACCATATTGAGGGAAGTAAGCTGTCTGAAGACCAGACAAGGTTGATTTTTGAGACAAATACCCTTGATGTGGGTGACGGCATCCCCGTAGATGATGTGTTGGAAACAGTACATCATTTCCGGGCAATCGATTATGTAATAGATATTGCGGAGGACGAACTGACTGAGGATATTATCAAGCATCTGCATTATATCCTGAAGCATGATACGAAGGATTCAACGCTCGGATGGTTTGCTATTGGTGATTATAAAAAACGCGCGAATGTTGTAGGTGGCCGGGAAACATCCAAACCATCGGATGTTCATAAGCACATGATGGCTTTACTTAAGGAGTATAATGTCAGGAAAAATGTCACGGTAGAGGATATCATAGCTTTGCATGCTGAGTTTGAGTATATTCATCCGTTTCAGGATGGAAACGGCAGAGTCGGACGCCTTGTAGCATTAAAGGAGTGCTTGCGGCACAATGTGATACCATTCATCATCGAGGATGCGAAAAAAAATTACTATTACAGAGGTCTCTCCGAATGGAGAAATGAAAAGGGCTGGCTTACTGATACCTGTTTGGACGATCAGGATACATTTAAAAGACTTATGGATATGCTGGAAATACAGTACTGATATTGATTTCAAAAAAATGTATTGATCAAATTGTTAATGTCCAATTTTCTGTATAACACGTTTCGTGAAGATTTGAATTATAGAAACAAAGCACTTACTGAAATGATTCGGATTGATCCGGATTATTTGAAGTAGAGAAAGATTTTACATTTTAATTAAACTGGCCAAGAGGGCACAAAATGGAATTAAAGAGATTATCAGATGATTTGACAGTGTGTAAGGTTAAGAGTATGAATGACATTAACCTTGATGCTGAATTTTTCTTTATAGGCAAAACTGATGAAGAAATCTCACTTGTTTGCAAAACAGAAGATACACCTGTTGACACAATCGAGCGAGAGGATGGGTGGAATGGATTTCGCATTCAGGGAGTTCTTGATTTTTCACTGATAGGAATCTTGTCTAAACTGTCAACTATCCTTGCTGAAAATGAAATAGGAATTTTTGCTGTCTCAACTTATAATACTGATTACATTCTTGTGAAGTCAGAGAACTTTGAGAAAGCAATGAATGTTTTGAAAGAACAAGGATATCTGGTGGTTTGATTTTATCTTTTAATTTAACTGAGTAAGACAAAACCGGAGTTTGTTTATGTGTTTTAACTTCTTATGTATATTAGTGGAGCCTTTTTTGTCGCCGGATGCCAAAGCGTCAGCTTTGAGCAACGGCGTTACAAAAACGGACATCCGGCAACATTTAGTCAAAT
>CAJORC010000116.1 GCA_905236615.1 uncultured Lachnospiraceae bacterium | reverse complement strand
TATTACAAGGTGAATCCCACTGACATACAGGTGCTCACGCCTATGCAGAGAGGTGTTGTGGGCGCTACCAATCTTAATCTTGCATTGCAGGAGGCTCTTAATCCGACGGAAGAGGAAATCTTTATGCGAGGCAGAGGCAAGGTGAAGATGCCGAAACCATGCCTGAGGCGGAGCGGATTTGTCTTCAGAGCTGATGATAAGGTAATGCAGATTAAGAATAATTACGACAAGGAAGTCTTTAATGGCGATATCGGAATCATCACTGCGGTGGACGAGAATGATAGGACGCTGAAGGTCAACTTTGACAACAGGATCATTGAGTATGATATTACGGAGCTCGATGAGCTGGTTCATGCTTATGCGACGACTATCCATAAGTCACAGGGCTCGGAGTATCCGATAGTTGTAATGCCAGTGATGATGAACCATTATATAATGCTCCAGCGGAATCTGATATATACCGGAGTCACGAGAGCGAAGAAGGTACTTGTGATAGTCGGCACGAAGAAGGCGCTGTCCTATGCGGTGTGGAATGTGACAGTCACGAAGCGGAATACGCTTTTGAAGGAGCGTCTGCAGAATAAGGGGGATTAAATATGAGCAGACTAAAGGAACTTAGGAAGTACATTGACAACGAATTAAACAAACTTGATGATGCAGACGCAATGCATCATATTATGAATGATCTTTCAAAACCAATCAAGGAAAAAGAGCAGACAAGATACGATGAGCTGTGTAAGGAATTTGGACTGGAATGACAGCATAATTTGCATATTGTATAAATATTAACACGTGTGGATAAGTAAAGAATACGGGAGGAAAATATCATGGGAAAGACGTTGGTAACATATTTCAGTGCGGAAGGAACAACAGCGAAGGTTGCAAAGGAATATGCAGAAAAGATTGGTGCAGATATTTTTGAAATAAAACCGGAAGTTCCATATTCTGCGGCAGATATTAGGTGGGTTAATCCTCTTGCAAGATGCAATAAGGAGAAAATCGGTAAGAAGGATGTACCGGTTGTTGGAAAAATTGAGAATTTTGCAGATTATGACAGCATTTATATAGGATTTCCTATTTGGTATGGTTCAGCCCCTAATGTTGTTAACACGTTCTGCAAGGGGTACGACTGGACAGGAAAAAGAGTTTTTGCATTTGCTACTTCTGGTGGAAGCGGAATAGGAAAGACTGCTGATAAACTAAGACCTTTCGTGAATGGAGCCGAATCCGTAGAGGCTAAATTGGTTCATAAGGCAGATGAAATATAAGGTTGGTGAAGACATAACAACAGACGATATTGAATTATTTGGACACAACAGCATTAGGGTTAAGGCAGGGAAGAAGAATATTTATATCAATCCTTTTGAGATGAAGATAAGTCCAAAGGATGCATTTTCTTTGATGCAGCTAAATATATTTATCCTTCGGAATATGATTCACTTCATCTGACACCGGAGGCTCATAAGACACTTGCTGAGGAACTTTGCAAAGTAGTGAAGAACCTTGAAAGAAAGTAAGTTGACATGGAAGAATTGAGAATACTACATGATAAAGATATAAGGGAACCATTATTTGAGTTTTTGGAAGATACTTTTGGTAAGGTCAGGATACTGGAAGAAAAGCGGACAGGCAGTGCAAGAGCTGATGTTGTGATGATTACGCCTGAAATTCTATATGGAATAGAGATAAAAAGCGATGCTGATACCTATGCGAGACTGGAAAAGCAGGTAAAAAATTATGATTGGTATTATGACAGGAATATAGTTGTTGTAGGAACATCTCATGCTGCCCATATAGAAGAGCACGTTCCTGATTGGTGGGGAATTATAACAACGGAGCTTGATGAGTCGGGAAATGTTGATTTTTATATTTTGAGAAAGGCTGGTCTGAATCCAAAGGTTAAATCAAAGAGAAAGATTACGATACTTTGGAGAACAGAACTGAATAGACTGCTTGCAAAGAATGATCTTCCTAAATATAAAGAGAAGAGTAAGCTGTTTGTACAGAATAAATTGTTGGAAAAAGTTCCTGAAGACATTCTGTGGAGTCAGGTGTATGAAGAGTTGTTTGAACGTGATTATAATACAATAGCACAGGAAATTGAAGAGTATCGGAATAGTAAAACGAAAAAAGAAAGGAAATAAAGTAAAGAAATATCAGTAAGAAATCAGATATAATTTTTATATGCCATTTTATTGACACGTTGTCAGCAGATGAGTTATACTATTATTGACACGATGTCAATAATAGATGCAGATAGGAAAGGAGATAAAAAAATGACAAAAAAGATTTTAGTGGCTTGTTTTTCAGCAAGTGGCGTAACGAAGGCAGTGGGCACAGAGATTGCTCGTATTGCAGGTGGTGATTTATTTTGACAGCGCATGGCCTTAAGTTGTCTGCAGTACAGAATCATTACAGTATGATCAATCGTTCTTCTGAAGATTCAGGAATCCTGGATTATTGTAAGGAAAATGACAGCCTTGGACTTAATGTTATCCGCATGTGGGAAAAAGAGATGAAATAAGCAGCAGGGATAAACTATAATGTCATGTTGACACGCTGTCAAGATAAATATTATAATGATTGCAATAGGACATTTATATATATTTTAACGAGGTGACGTTTCATTATGGCAGTAATAGAGTCTAAGGAATTAACAAATATCAGAAGAGAAGAAATCATGGATGCTTGTGAAAGCCTCTATGAGGAGAAGGGCTACAGGGCCATTACAATAAAAGATATCAGTACAGTTACATCTTTTTCCAGACCGTCAATCTATAACTATTTTCAGACCAAGGAAGAAATTTTTTTAGGGATTCTTACACGAGAATATATGAAGTGGAATATGTCTCTAAAAAATATCAGTGAGCTGGAAAGCAGGCTGGAGCCGGATAAACTTGCTGATGAAATTTCAAAGTCAATGGAAGAAAGGAAAACTCTTCTCAAAATTTCTGCGATGAATTTATATGAAATAGAAGAAAACAGCAGAGATATTCTATTGATTGATTATAAAAGAGAATTTAAGAAAACAGTGGAATTATTTGACAAGTGCCTCAGCAGGCATTTGACGGATGTATCAGAGGAAAAAAGAGCGCAGATTAGATATGCATTTTTTCCTTATATGTATGGAATCTATCCTTATGCATATCCTACTGATAAGCAGCTTGAAGCTATGGATACAGTTGGTCTGAGCTATAAGAGAGTTTCCATATATGACTTAACTTATCAGTTTTTGAGTTTGATTTTTTAGGAGTAAAAAACGAAATGAAGAAAAATATTGGAGCAGTACTTGCACTTTACCCGGCACCGCTTATTGATGATGCAAAGGTTTCTATTGAGTGTGAGATTGATCACAATTATGAGTTGGAGGGATTTGATAATTTCATTGGAAAGATCCTCGCCACATATGCAGATGAAACAATTTTGAATGAATCAGGAAAAATTAATTATCATGTGTTCAAGCCGGTTCTTTTCGAATTCCCCACATACGAGTATTTTGTGACAGGAGATAAAGTTGGTGACTGTGCAAAAATGAACTAAAGAAGTCTGGAGGATTAAAAATGAGTATAGTTGTGAATATCTATTATTCAGGAAAAAATGGAAATGCAAGAGCATTTGCTGAAGAAATGATGAATAGCGGTACGGTTGCTAAGATACGTGCAGAAGCCGGTAACGAACAATATGAATACTTTTTCCCTGCAGAAGATTCTGAAACGGTGCTTCTGATAGACAGATGGGCAAGTCAGGAGGCAATTGATATCCATCATAATTCCCCAATGATGGGTGTCATTACTGAACTTCGTGAGAAATATGATCTACACATGAGAGTGGAGAGATTTATTTCGGAAGACAATATCCCCGGAACGGATAATAGGTATATCAGAAGCTGATAGCATATAGTCGGATGCAGCAATGGTTCAATGAATTCCTACAGAACCATTGCTGCATTTTTCAAAGTAACAAAAAAAATACGAAAAAAATTGAAAAAAGGTATTGACCTGAAGTTAACTCCAAGGAGTATAGTTTCAGACATAGAACCAAAAGTAATCAGAAATCCTATAGCAAAAAATGGCGGCACGGCTGTTTTCGGAACTTTTGCACCATTTTTCCAGAGAACTTATGACCAGCTTTCCCATGATGTTGCGTTGAATAACAGTCCATCAACAATGCTTGTGCTGCAGCCTGGCGTTTTTGGAATGAATAGCAATACA
Source organism: uncultured Lachnospiraceae bacterium (assembly GCA_905236615.1). GTDB lineage: Bacteria > Bacillota > Clostridia > Lachnospirales > Lachnospiraceae > NK4A144. Next base: position 1,542 of record CAJORC010000116.1, on the reverse strand, counting down.
CATATTGCGATATGTGATATTCAGATGTTTGCTCATATTTCGAATTTCGTATACTTTGCTCCGACTACAAGAGAAGAGTTTGATCAGATGTTTAAGTATGCTACAAGCCAGAAATATCATCCTACAGGTATCAGGACAGAGAACTTATAAGGAAGTAAAGCTTGACGGTATCGAATTTGATAAATTCTACAGGAATCCGCTGACAAAGGTATTTCAGTATGAATACGCTCTGTATGAAGCGGTATCGGATCTGTTTGCTGCGATGAAATGCAGATCCATGTGTGTAGATAGTCTTAAGCTCTATTTCAGAGAACTTCCACATACACCGGAGCAGAATTCAGAGTTGGGTGAGGAAGTTACGGAAGAAGAAAAAAAGAAAAAGACCCAGGAAGATCTTCTTTCCAGGATGACACTAATGGTGGTAAGAGATGTTATCGGGAATATTACATTTCCAATGATGCATATATGCCAGGCTGAGGCAAAGGTAGCCATAGAGATGGACGGAACTCACACATTTATTTTCACAGATGGTGTATATGGGTTCACTGTCCATATTGATATGCAGAGAAAGGGACATCCTAAGCGGATTGAAGTTCAGAATCTGAACTTAGTTCCTCATGTGGATGGACACAAAAAAGATACAACACCTAAAGGGGCAGCATGATTATTTCGTAATAATTACGGGTTATGCGTATGGCATGCATTTAGTTAACATAATTTAAATTTCAATGCAGAGCTTGTGAACCCAATAAATAAAGGGCTTTCAAAATGCTGTCCTATATCGGAAGATTGTGCCGGGAGACGAAAATTTTAAATTATGAAAATATTCGCGTGATAAGCTTGAAAAAAACCGATCGCACTTTTAGAATAAAACGAAGTTTCAATTTTGGAAATTGAGGAGAGTTCAATAAAAGTGATACAGGATAAAGACAACAGCAAAGATACTATAGACACTGGATTAGTGAGCGAAATAAGAGAGAACTGGGACGGCATAAAGAATACAGATGTGAGCAGCATTGTAATATCAGATTTTACAGAGGATAGTATTCTTACTTATGCTGATATCAGAAAATTGCAATAGGGAGAACTTCCGTGGAGTAAAGGAATTATGGGTAGTAATATGAAAAACAAGATTATATATGGTATTAATTTTATTTGGGCAAGCTTAATTGCCTTTTCTTTTCCAATATGTTTTGAATGGATATTTCTGGATATAACCGGGCATTCAAAAGGGTATAGTTATGATTTAGGAGCGGATAAAGATATTTCTGTTATTATAGGTTGTATTGAACTATTAATATGGCTTGCAATTACATTACCTTCAAATATTTATGTATTTAAGAAAACCTTAACCAAAGGTAAAGTATACTTGCTTATACCTGCTATTATATATGTAACACTTGCCGGTGTGTGTTTGATAAAAACATTTGGCGGCTGGGCAGCCTATTCGAATGAGGTGTTTAATATATAAGATTTTGGGGAGTATCAGATGAATAGTTTTGTAGTAGATAAGAATACAGTTAAATACAAGGTGTTTCAGTG
>CAJORC010000115.1 GCA_905236615.1 uncultured Lachnospiraceae bacterium | reverse complement strand
TTATACGGGTATGGTCGGAATGCACGGCACAAAGGCTTCAAATATGGGAGTCAGCAACTGTGATCTCCTTATTGCAATGGGAGTCAGATTCTCGGACAGTGTTATCGGTAACGCAAAGAAATTTGCTCCGAAGGCAAAAATTCTGCATATCGACATAGATGATGCTGAAGTTAATAAAAATATCAGAACTACTGCAAGCGTAGTCGGAGATCTGAAAAATGTACTGACCGAGCTTATCCCACTTGTCAAGGATAAGAAAAATACCGAATGGAGATCTTTCGTAAGCGGACTGAAGGAGAAATATCCCCTTAAATACGATAAGAGCAGGCTTACATGTCAGTATGTCATTGAGACAGTTGACAGACTTACGGATTCAAATGCCATTGTAACAACGGATGTCGGTCAGCATCAGATGTGGACTGCACAGTATTACCGCTTCAGGGAACCGAGACATTTTATTACTTCCGGAGGACTCGGAACAATGGGATACGGTCTTGGAGCTGCTATAGGCGCAAAGATCGGTGAACCTGATGCAACGGTTATCAATATAGGTGGTGACGGATGTTTCAGAATGAACATGAATGAACTTGCAACTGCAAGCCGTTACAATGTGCGCATCATTGATATTATAATAAACAATGAGGTTCTCGGTATGGTTCGCCAGTGGCAGACTCTTTTCTATGGAGGACGTTATTCGCAGACCATTCTCAACGATAACGTTGATTACTGCAAGGTTGCTGAAGCAATGGGATGTAAAGCTTACAGAATCAGCAAAAAAGAAGAGGTTGAAGAAGTACTTAAGAAAGCGCTTGCTGCCGACGGCCCTGTTGTTATCGACTGCCGTATAGATAAAGATGATTCGGTATTCCCGATGGTATCGCCGGGAGCTTCGATATCTGAGGCATTTGACGAAGATGATTTAAATAAATCTTGACTTTAACGCATTAAAGATTTACAGTAGATAGGATGTTTGTTAACAAAGTAACTAATATTTAAGAGGAGATTATCAGGATGGGAAGAGTTTACAATTTTTCAGCGGGCCCCGCAATGATGCCTGTGGAAGTACTTAAGACATGTGCAGAGGAAATGCTTGATTACAAGGGTTCAGGTCAGTCCGTAATGGAAATGAGCCACCGTTCAAAGGTTTATGATGAGATCATCAAGACTGCTGAAAAAGACTTCAGAGAGCTTGTCGGAGTACCTGACAATTATAAAGTACTGTTTTTACAGGGCGGAGCAAGCACACAGTTTGCAATGATCCCGATGAACCTTATGAAGAATAAGGTAGCTGACTTTATCGTTACAGGTCAGTGGGCAAAGAAGGCTTATCAGGAAGCTTCCAAATACGGAAAGGCAAACAAGATCGCATCCTCCGAGGACAAGACATTTTCATACATTCCTGATGTATCAGATCTTCCGATAAGTGAAGATGCAGATTATGTATATATCTGCCAGAATAATACAATTTACGGTACAAAGTATAAGGAACTTCCTAATACAAAGGGTAAGCTTCTTGTGTCTGATGTATCTTCAATGTTCTTAAGCGAGCCCATGGATGTCAGCAAGTATGGTATCGTTTATGGCGGTGTTCAGAAGAATGTCGGCCCTGCAGGTGTAACTATCGTAGTTATCAGGGAAGACCTTATCAGGGATGATCTTGATGATAGCGTTCCTACAATGCTCAGATACAAGACACACGCTGATTCGGATTCTCTTTACAACACACCTCCCTGCTACAATATCTATGTATGCGGACTCGTGTTCAAGTGGCTTAAGAAAATGGGCGGACTTGAAGTAATGAAGAAGAAGAACGAGGAGAAGGCCAAGATACTTTACGATTATCTTGATTCTTCAAATATGTTCAAGGGAACCGTAGTTCCTGAATATCGTTCACTCATGAACGTACCGTTCATAACAGATTCAGATGACTTAAACAAGAAATTTATCGCAGAGTCTTCAGAAGCAGGTTTCGTCAACCTCAAGGGTCACCGTACCGTAGGTGGAATGAGAGCTTCCATCTACAATGCTATGCCCAGGGAAGGTGTAGAAAAGTTAGTTGAGTTTATGGCTGATTTCGAAAAGAAGAATTCATAAGAGAGGAGAAATCTGATGTATAAATATAGCTGCCTGAATCCAATCGCAAAAGTTGGTCTTGACGGATTTGATAAAAACTTTGTAGCATGCGATGAATTAAAAGACTCGGACTGCGTACTTGTTCGTTCTGCAAAGATGCATGACATGGAGCTTCCTGAAAACCTCCTTGCAGTAGCAAGAGCAGGTGCGGGAGTAAATAATATCCCTGTAGATGAATGTGCTTCAAAAGGTATCGTTGTATTCAATACTCCCGGAGCAAATTCAAACGGCGTTAAGGAACTTGTTATTGCCGGAATGCTTTATGCTTCCAGAGGAATCGTAGACGGAATCAACTGGGTAAATGAGCAGAAGGACAATGAAAATGTAGGAAAAGATGCCGAGAAGCAGAAAAAGAACTATGCCGGAACAGAGATTTACGGCAAAAAGCTTGGTGTTATCGGCCTTGGAGCTATCGGAGTAAAGGTTGCAAATGCTGCTGTTAATTTAGGAATGACGGTATATGGTTATGATCCTTATATCTCTGTTGACAGTGCATGGCATTTATCGAGAGCTATCAAGCACGTTACAAACGTAGAGGAGATTTACGCAAACTGCGATTATATCACGATACATGTACCGCTTCTTGACAGCACCAGACACACGATAAACCGTGATGCCATCAAGCTGATGAAGGATTCTGCAATTCTTCTCAACTTTGCCCGTGACGAGCTTGTTGATGAAAAGTCAGTTGTTGAGGCTTTAAGACTTGGCAAACTGAGAAAATACGTTTCGGATTTCCCGAATGCTACAACAGCAGGACAGGAAGGCTGCATCGTAACTCCTCACCTTGGAGCATCTACAGAAGAGTCAGAAGACAACTGTGCTGTAATGGCTGTTAAGGAACTTATGAATTACATGGAAAACGGTAATATCATCAATTCCGTTAACTTCCCGAAGATTGACATGGGATGCTGCGAGACAGCTGGACGTGTTCTGATACTTCACGAGAACAAGGCAAACATGATCACAAAGTTCTCAAGTTATTTTGGTGATGCAGGAATAAACATTGCCGAGATGAACAATAAATCAAAGGGCGCAAACGCTGTATCAATGTTCGATCTTGATACACCTGCCACAGATGAGATTATTGAAAAGATTTCATCCGTTCCGGGAGTATTCAGGGTTCGAGTTGTAAAATAAACTAATAATAAAAAAACTCATCAGTCGCTTCTGACTGATGAGTTTTTTTAATTCATAGGAAATTGCGTTACAATCCCCTATGAATTAAAAAACGCACTTTGTGCGTTTTTTACTTTAATGAATATTCAAGTCTTACAGTGATCGTTGCTGTCTTTATCCTTGAACTTGTGTCGAAGTAGCCGTCATAGGAATAATCGCCTGTGCCGGAGTTTGCAGCGGTTATCTGGAATACTCCGAGGCTTGAGTTTGTAAGCTTTCCGACTTTTGCACCGGCATTGTTTGCGATAATGTCGATCCTCTGTTTTGCGTTCTTTGAAGCATCATCGATAAGATCAAATTTAATCTCATTAAGTTCTGTGTAATAATACTCAGGAGCTTCTGACTCAAATTCGATACCTGAGTCTAAAAGGCTTGATACATCTGTTGAGATAAGTTCAACCTGATCTAAGTTTTTCGAGGTTACCGTAACTCTCTGTGAGAGGTTATAACCATCAAATACAGATCCCGTGTAATTTCCCTGATCATCATAAGTATCTCTGGTACGCTGTTTTATTGAAACAGCACTGAAAGCTATTTCGTCATCTTTTAATCCGTTGTTTTTTAAGTATTTTTCAACGATCGACTTATCCCTCTTGATTATTTCATAAGCATCTTTTGAGGTATAAGAATAAGCTGAATAACTTCCGTTCCATACGATAAGGTCTGACTCAAAATCCTTGCTCGCAGAACCGGTGGCTCCGATAACATGTGAAGTTGATGACCTGAAGTTTGCAAGACCGAATGAAACTGCTACAGCACTTACAATAATTGCAATAGCGATCACGATCGATGCAACTATGGACTTACCGTTTCCGCCCTTAGGTGGACGCGGTTCTCTCGGGAAATTTGCACCGGGATTTCCGCCCTGATAATTTGCCTTTGCCTGCTCAGCAGGATAATTCATGTTTCCGTTTTCCATTTGATAAATCCTCCCTTTATTACAATACTTTCATAACTAGTCTTTATCAGTATAACCTAAAAGAATAAAAAAATCCTTTATTGCCCCTATGTATATTGTATTATTTTATATCCAATAATTTGTGTATCCCGTTGACACACATATGTCCGTGTGATAGAATACTCGTATGCAATAATACTAACGAACAAAATGCAATTGTATACTGCAATGAGGCAGAAGTAGCTTTGGTGAAAGGTGATTCTGCCATTATTTTTAATCAAAACAGTTTGACGCGATAAAGCGTCACAGTTTCAAAGCTTCAAAGTGTAAAACTGAAAATGCGGTTGGATTGCGGGAATGTTGGTTGTATTAATTTTAAGGAGCCCTTTTTGTCGCTGGATGCCAAAGCGTAAGCTTTGAGCAACGGCGCTACAAAAATGGACATCCGACAACATTATGTCAGATATTGACTGACATTATTAAAGGAGGACAGAGTATATGAAGAGAAGAGTTTTGGCATGTTTAATGGCATGCGCAGTTACTCTTTCACTTGCAGGATGCGGAAGCAGCGCAGTTTCCGGAGTGAGTGAGAGTACAGGTGCGGCAGGCAGTGCAGCCGGAACAGAAGCAGCAGGATCAGCTGCTGCAGGAGATAACGCAGGAGATGCTGCAGGAGGAGCTGCGGCAGAAGGAAGCGGAGAAGACCTTAATGTAATGCTTGAGACACCTGTAGAGTCACTTGACCCGCAGGTTGCAACAGACGGTACATCACTTGAGGTTATTGCAGATTTTACTGACGGACTTATGCAGATGGATGCCGATGGAAAGACCATTCCCGCACTTGCAGAGTCTTATGACCTTTCTGATGACGGACTTACTTATACATTCCATATCAGAGAGGATGCAAACTGGAGTAATGGTGATCCTGTAACTGCAGCAGATTTTGTGTTTGCATGGCAGAGAGCAGTAGATCCGAAGGTTGCAAGTGAGTATTCCTACATGCTCAGTGATATCGGTCAGGTAAAAAATGCTGCTGAGATCATTTCAGGAGACAAGGACAAGAGTGAGCTCGGTGTTACCGCTGAAGACGACAAGACTCTTAAAGTAGAACTTGTTGCTCCGGTAAGCTATTTTGCATCACTTATGTATTTCCCTACATTTTATCCTGTAAATCAGGCATTTTTCGAGACATGTCCGGATACATTTGCGACAAGTCCCGAAACAACACTTTCCAACGGAGCGTTCATTCTTGATTCTTATGAGCCGGCTGCAACATCGGTTCACCTTAAAAAGAATGATACATATTATGATACTGACAGGGTTAAGCTTGCAGGTCTTAACTATCAGGTAATTCAGGATTCACAGCAGGCTCTTATGAGCTACCAGACAGGCGAGCTTGATATGACTCTTGTAAACGGTGAACAGGTTGAGCAGGTTAAAGATGATCCTGCATTCAAGGCTGTCGGTGCCGGATATCTCTGGTATGTAAGCCCTAATGTAAAGGGTGTTAAGGAACTTGCAAATCTCAATATCCGTCTTGCACTTACAAATGCTATTAACAGAACAGCTATTACCGAAGATGTAATCAAGGACGGTTCAATACCTACATATACAGCTGTTCCGAAGGATTTTGCAGCAGGACCGGACGGCTCTGATTATGCAAGTGATCAGAAGAGATATGCTGATGTATGTGCAGATGATACTGCAAAGGCAGCTGAGTACTGGTCAAAGGGACTTGAGGAACTCGGAGTTTCAGAACTTAAACTTGAAATGCTTGTAGATGCTGATGATGCACCCCAGAAGGTTGCACAGGTTCTCAAGGAGCAGTGGGAGCAGGCACTTCCGGGACTTACTGTTAACCTTGTTGTAGAGCCTAAGAAACAGCGCCTTGAGGATATGCAGACAGGCAACTTCCAACTTGGTCTTACAAGATGGGGTCCTGACTACGCAGATCCTATGACATACCTTGGTATGTGGGTAACAGATTGTGCAAACAACTATGGTTTCTGGAGCAATTCTGAATTTGATTCTATTATTAAGGATTGCACAGTAGGAGAAATAGCATCTGATGCAGAGGCTAGATGGGCTAAGCTTTATGATGCTGAGAAGCTTGTAATGGATGAGGCTGTTATCTTCCCGCTTTATACACAGTGCAATGCAGAAATGGTATCCACAAGAGTTTCAGGTGTTGATTTCCATCCTGTAGCACTTAA
>CAJORC010000114.1 GCA_905236615.1 uncultured Lachnospiraceae bacterium | reverse complement strand
ATATGGGGAGGCATATTGTATGCAGGATTTGTATTCGGCTGAAGACCGTTCATTTTATCTGGAACGTCTTGAACTGAGTGACGACAGAATAAAAGAAATAGCCGCTGAAAGCCTGCTGAAAGAGCCTTTTGGGAGTTTTTTCAAGGATACTGCGGAATTTATGATCAGACCGTCTTACGAGTACGGAAAGCCTGAAAATTATAAAGAAAACTGGCTTAATCCTGTTTATGCCGTTGAAAAGCTGGGTAAGGAAAAAGGCCGCATGATGTCCTTTCTGGCTTATGAACTGTTCTCGCTGATGGCTTTTAAGGCAGAAGGAAAGATTTTCGATGAACTTATACTGAAAGAGCTTTTCATCGAAATATACAATATTTTTACCGATTCCGAAAGGGAAGAAGGAGCTCTGCCTGCGGATGAGACGGTAAAAAATGCCCTTTATTCTTTTGTGAGTGATTATGCAGATCATACGGTACGTGAGAGGATAATTGAGCAGATAGATCCGGATCGGAGCTTTGCAAGGGATATAATAATGAATTCCGACCTGTCCGATCTTTCATATCTTGACCGCTTTGGTGAATATATTGATGATGATGTGAGAGGCGTTGCGGAATATCTTTTAACTTTCAGTGATGATGAGATCCGTTCCATGGCGGATACATTTACAGAGGGCTTCAGGATAGGTTTTATAAATACCGGAAAGGATCTTTCAAAGAAAAAGTCTGTCTGCATAAGATATATGCTTGGATTTGAGAGGATCGTGCGTGCTTCGGTTGAGAATTTCGAAGCAATGGGACTTAAGACTACGATCTACAGGAGAGCGCTGACTGCAGCGACACGCAGCGGGATGTCCCTTAATGGATATTTTGGCGGAAGAGTAAATAAGCAGATGGAATTCGACCACAGGGAGGACAGTGCGCTATTCCTCGATAAGGCTTTTGTGACCAGAAAGCTTGAAGTGATGAGAACAACTTACGAGGAATTTAAGGATAAGGCAGCTGTTTTTGCGGGACCTGCCGTTATGGATATTTTCGGGGAAAAACCTTTTCTTCCGGAAAGTCACAGCGAGGCATATGAATTATCTGCAGAACAGCAGAAATTAAGCGTGAGTCTTGCGGCAAAGAGCGGAAGCCTTGTGAATGAATATATCAGAGGCGATGAAAGAAGCTTTACGATAATCTCTTACCCGATACCCTCGATAGGCAGGGATTTTAAGGCGATTTTTTCGGAAACCGTTAAGCTGAATACACTTGACTACGAAAAGTACAAGCTTATGCAGCAGAAGATCATAGATGTTCTTGAAATGGGCGAAAAAGTTGAAGTAAAAGGTAAGGGTAAAAACCGCACCGATATAACGGTTTCGCTTCATGAACTTAAAGATAAGACAAAGGAAACAGTATTTGAAAACTGTGTTGCGGATGTAAATATTCCCGTGGGAGAAGTTTTCACTTCACCAAGGCTTACGGGAACCGACGGAACACTCTTTGTATCCGAAGTTTATCTGAACGGGCTCAGATATGAGAACCTCGAATTTAAGTTTAAAGACGGGTTTGTGACAGATTATAACTGCACTAATTTCGATGATGAGGAAAAGAACAGGAAGTATATAAAGGACAATATCCTTCATCACAATGAGAGTCTGCCGCTGGGAGAGTTTGCAATCGGAACGAATACGACTGCTTATGCGATGGCAAGACGTTACAACATATTTTCAAGGCTTGAGATACTTATAGCAGAAAAGACAGGACCGCATTTTGCGCTGGGAGATACCTGCTACAGCAGGGCAGAGGATGTTAAAGTCTACAATCCCGATAAACGTGAGATCATTTCGAAAGATAATGAGCATACGGAGAAGCGTAAGACGGATCCTGATTTCAGATATTTTGAGTGTCACACGGATGTGACAATTCCCTATGAGGAACTTGGAAGCATTACGGCGATAGATAAAGACGGGGGAAGATATCCCATTATTATTGACGGCCGCTTCGTCGTTGAAGGAACAGAAGAACTTAACCAACCTTTGGATGAATATATAAAAGCTTAAAGAGAGGAAGAAAAAGAATGGCAAAAGTAGGAATAGTAATGGGCTCCGATTCGGATCTTGCGGTGATGTCAAAGGCTGCGGGAGTTCTGGAAGAACTGGGGATTGATTATGAGATCAATATCATATCAGCACACAGGGAACCGGATATATTTTTCAAATGGGCATCTGAGGCCGAAGGAAAGGGCATAAAAGTTATAATAGCAGGTGCCGGAATGGCTGCACACCTGCCGGGAATGTGCGCTGCGATCTTCCCGCTTCCTGTAATAGGAATCCCTATGTATTCAAAATCACTGGGCGGAAATGATGCCCTCTATTCGATATTACAGATGCCGTCAGGAATACCGGTTGCCACGGTTGCCATAGACGGGGCAAAGAATGCTGCACTTCTTGCAGCCAAGATTCTTGCTGTATCTGATGAAACACTTTTGTCAAAGCTTAAGGCATATACTCAGAGCCTTAAGGAAGAAGTTCAGAAAAAAGACGAAAAGCTTAAAGAAATCGGTTATAAGGCTTACTTAGGTTAAGGAGGATAAAATGGATTACAAGAGTGCCGGAGTTGATGTAGAAGCTGGATACAAAGCTGTAGAGCTTATGAAGAAATATGTCGGTGAAACGACACGTCCTGAAGTGCTGGGTGGCTTAGGCGGATTTTCGGGAGCTTTTTCGCTTAAAAATTTCATGGGAATGAAAGCACCTACGCTCGTATCGGGAACTGATGGTGTGGGCACTAAGCTCAAGCTTGCATTCATAATGGATAAACACGACACAGTAGGTATCGACTGCGTTGCAATGTGTGTTAACGATATTGCCTGTGCAGGCGGTGAGCCGCTTTTCTTCCTTGACTATATCGCATGCGGAAAGAATATTCCTGAGAAGATCGCAACCATAGTTAAAGGTGTTGCGGAGGGATGCAAACAGAGCGGAGCATCTCTTATCGGTGGTGAAACAGCTGAAATGCCGGGATTCTATCCTGAAGATGAGTATGATCTTGCAGGCTTTGCAGTAGGAATCGTTGATCAGGAAAATCTGATCGATGGAAGTAAGATACAGGCAGGAGATACGCTTATCGGTATAGCTTCATCGGGTGTTCATTCAAACGGCTTTTCACTTGTCCGTAAAGTTTTCCAGATGACAGAGACCAATCTTTCAAGATATTTTGATTCACTCGGTACTTCACTGGGAGAGGCACTTCTCAGACCTACAAAGATTTATGTTAAGGCTCTTCGTGAAGTAAAAGAAGCAGGAGTGAAATTAAAGGGATGCAGCCACATTACAGGCGGCGGATTTTATGAAAATATTCCGAGAATGCTTCCTGAAGGTATCGAGGCAAGGATAAATAAGGGTTCTTATGAAATTCCTCCGATCTTTGAAATGATCGCGCATGACGGCGGCATTGAAGAAAAGATGATGTATAATACATATAACATGGGTATCGGAATGCTTCTCGCAGTTCCTTCTGCAGATGCTGATAAAACCGTGGCTGCTATTGAAAAAGCCGGTGAGAAGGCATTTATCATCGGAGAGACTGCTGCTGCCGAGAGAAAGGGAGTAGTATTATGCTGAGAGTAGCGGTTATGGTATCCGGCGGAGGAACCAACCTTCAGGCTATAATAGATGCTGTTGCGGACGGAAGGATAACCAATACCGAGATCGTCAGGGTCATCAGCAACAAAGCTGACGCGAAAGCACTTGAAAGGGCAGAGAAGGCCGGAATAGAGGCGGTAAGCGTTGTCAGAAAAGAATGTGCGGATACGGAAGAGTTTAATGCCAGACTGCTTGGCGCTATCGACGAAGTTTCGCCTGACCTTGTGGTTCTTGCAGGATTTCTCGTAGTTCTTCCTCCCGAACTTGTAAATAAGTATAATAATAAGATCATAAATATACACCCCTCACTTATCCCGTCATTCTGCGGAAAGGGCTGCTATGGGCTTAAGGTTCATGAGGAGGCTCTGAAACGCGGCGTGAAGATAACGGGTGCTACAGTACATTTTGTTGATGAAGGATGTGACAGTGGTCCGATAATAGTTCAGAAGGCTGTTGAGATTAAGGATGATGACACGGCGGAGATACTTCAGAGGCGCGTAATGGAGGAAGCGGAGTGGAAAATCCTTCCCTACGCGATTGACCTTATAGCAAACGGAAGAGTAT
>CAJORC010000113.1 GCA_905236615.1 uncultured Lachnospiraceae bacterium | reverse complement strand
ACTTTTACGCTTCCGCTAAGGTTGCCTTTGAATGTGAGTATTCCGCTTTCAGCAGAATAGCTTTCCATATTGTCTTTTTTTACTGTTATAAATTTCTTTTTTTCTGCACCTTTTGCATTGTGATAAATCACAAGAAGTTTCACGCTTTTTACTTGATTTTTGTCTTTACTAAGCTTTACAAGAACCTGACCTGTTTCAGTTGCAGCAGCTTTTGAAGCGACGGCTGATCTTACTGTCATGGAATACTGGCTTCCGGAAATGTCCACCTTTTTCAGAGCTTTCCGTATTTTTTTGATAACATCATTATAAGACTTTCCTTTGATTGACAGGATTTCTGCGGAATATTTGTTTCCACTGCCTTTCTTTCCTTTGATCCTTACTTTTACAGAAGAAGAAGGTATTTCCTGACCATTCACAGACACACTGAGTCCTATGTCTTCTGCATTTTTTAAAGTTGCTGCCATATAAGGAATGTGCTCATAATAGTTTACACAAACTGAAATTCCGTCAACATCAATTTTTTTGCTTATCTGTCCATAGGGTTTATTTAAAGCTATTGACATTTGAGTATCGTCAACATTGCTTTTAGAATCGTCTGATATAGGAGCATCGTCATCCGACACACTGTCGTCAGGAGCATCATTATCAGAAATACTGTCACCTGGAATCTCATTATCTGATGCACTGTCGCCGGAATTATTATCATCGGATTTATCATCAGCCGGTGAATTGATCTTGTCATGTTGTATGGAAACTTCATCAATAAGTTTTTGACCGATTTTTGTGACAAATGGCTGTGGATTATGGCTGTTGTCTAAAGCCTTAAAGTTTCCTTCTGCATTTACTTCGAAAATGTATTCATCCGTATTGTCATCTCCATAAACCTTAGAAGGCATTTCTACATATTTGGAGATGTCAAGATCTGCATCCTGAATCCAGCGTGCAAATAAAGCCGCCTGTATAAAGCCGCCAACCTTGTTTGAATGAGTCTTGTCGCTTACATTCATTAATGCTTCGCCGTTTGCAGTAGTTCCACCGGCTTCATAAGCTTCGTCAAAAAGGTCTTTTGTCATTGAAAAAGCATCTATCAATAATACGCCTTTATCCTTATTTTCTTCATATATTTCCTTACATGCTTTAACATAGCTGTCGCATCTGTTTTCCTTGGATATTGCATATTCTGCAGTATCAGCAAAATCAGTTCCGGCTGCATCATGATGAGCATATATCTTTCCGTCAGTTCCGTAATACATTCTCGAAACCGGTGTAACGATTACCGGAATAGCGCCTTTTTCCAAAGCTTCGTCGATATACTCCTGAAGATATCCCTTAAATGTTGCTCCGCAGTCCCAGGCATAATACTTACTGTCGCTGATGGCAGTCAGTGTGGATGGCTTAGCTGATTTCATGCTCTCTTCGGGCTTAATTGTCGGAAAATCCGAGTAGACAGGAGATGATCCTTTGATCCACAGAGGTGCAAATCTGTCCAGATAATAACTTTGCTGGTTACCTTCATCATTATGTCCGAACTGAATGAATAAATAATCGCCGTTCTTTATGTTTTCCATGATAGCAGCAAGTTTACCTTCATTTATAAAGGAACGTGTTGAACGGCCTCCCTGCGCATAGTTATTAACTGTTACATGGTTTTTATTAAAGAAATCCTGTAAAAATTCACCCCATGAACCTCTGGGATCATTTGAGCCGCTGTTATAGATTCCTTTTGCAGAGTAATCTTTAACGGTTGAATCACCGGCAAGGTAAATATTTATGCCGGAACCCGGACTTATAGAATCGGGATTTGCAGGATCACTCCAGCTTGAACTGATCGCGGCAAGACCTTCATTTATAATGTAGTCTGTTTCACCGACCGAACCGTCGTTTACTGCAGCCGTAACAACAAGCATTAGATATTTGCCTGCTGCAGACATAGGAATCTGTATGCTCTTTGAAACAGATGCAATCGATGTAGATAAAAGTTCTGCGCTTTCGAGAGCCTTATCTAAAGAAGAATTATCATAATCCGTATCAATAGCATACCAGGAAATGATCGAGGCATCTTCATCAGCCCATTCTTCTCCAAGTTCATATACAACACTTACAGTTTCACCCGGGTTTGGCGCATTCAGATCGCCGTTTGATGTAAGTGTGACAGATGAACTGAACTTGGGGTTACTGTAAGTGTCTCCGGTATAAAATGAAGGTGTCCAGCCCTTTTCTGTGAATACTTTTTCTACCGAATACTCATTGGAATCGATTTTGTTGACTGTACCCGCAATGCGGTTTTCTGTTGAAAGAGCGTTTCCGGCAAAGCTTGTATTGTATTCAAGAAGTGACATTGTCGGATCGGTCGGATTTTTACCGCTCATGGATGTCCAGCCTTCAGGAAGAATGATATTTTTATCTGCAAGTCTTGTATTTATAAACGAAACTTTTGCAGAATCACCCCACATACGTCCGAGATAACCGGGCGTAGTCAGCGCGGAGTCATCATTGGTATATGAGATATAGCAGCTTCTGAAAATATATCCGTTATCAGCACCATAAGCAGCAGATGTGGAATTGGCAGTTATATAGCCTGCTGCTGCTTTATCTGTATAGCCGCAGAAATTGATCTCACATCCGTCAAAGATCACATCACCATTTCCATAGATAAAATCTGTCTGACCTTCGATATAGCAGTTTTTATAGTAAGCGTCATAAGATCTGTTGCATGTATAAACTGTATCCTGACTTCCCACAAATGCACAGTTATTGAACTCTGTCTGGTCAGCGTAATTTACATAAGCTGCTGCTCTTTCAGTTGCAGTCTTGGTTCGTACATCTGTGGCAGCACGTCTGACCTGTGTGATCGACTGGGTTCCGCTCAATTCAACACCGTCAAGGATCTCATCGTCAGTCATGTACTTATTGAAGGAATTTTCGAATCTGATATTCTCTGCCCTGAAAGCTTTTGCGTCGGCAGTTGTAATAACTGTTGCGCCCCAGTAGTTTACTACATTTCCCTTTTCGAATGCATCATATTCCGCATAAGGATCATAAATACTGTTAACACAGCTGTAATACTTATAACCGATACCATAATACCAGCTGATCACGGTACTGTTTTTGGAGTTTTCTGCACCTTTAAGAGTTATATTTGCTTCATCAATGTAGAGCTGTTCCCTGTATGTACCGGGATCAATAACAATCGTTACCCGTTCGTTATCTTTCCTGTCCATTGCTGAGACTGCATTGATGGCTGCTCTAACGCTTTTGAATTCTTTTGACTCTCCGACGTAGATTTTTTCTCTGTAAGCTGTTTTCTCGATATTTTCTTTTTTTAATAGAATATCTCTTGAGAGTTCACCATTATTTATGATCAGGT
>CAJORC010000112.1 GCA_905236615.1 uncultured Lachnospiraceae bacterium | reverse complement strand
CGGCGCAGTATTACAACGAGGGAAAATATACAACGGCAGCAGAGCATACTCCTGTATATCTTAGAAAGTCCCAGGCCGAAAGAGAAAGGGAAATGAAGGAATGTTCGAAATCCGCCCAATGAGTGCAGAAGACCTTTATGAGGCAGTGATGCTTGAAAAAGAGTGTTTCGGCACGGAAGCATGGAGTGAAAAGGCATTTGCGGATTCACTTGCACTTGATTATGCGATTTATCTTGTTGCATCGGAAAAAGACCATATTATCGGTATGGCAGGTCTAAGAAATATCTGCGGAGATGCCGATATAACCAACGTAGCGGTGAGGTCTGAATTCAGAAGACAGGGCGTGGCGGAGAAGATACTTATTGAACTTATGCGTCAGGGCATGGAAACAGGTGTCATAAATTATACACTCGAAGTCAGGTCAAAAAATATCCCTGCTCTAAAGCTCTATGAAAAACTGGGCTTTGAGAGTGAGGGAATCAGAAAAAATTTTTATGAGAATCCGCAGGATGATGCAGTTATCATGTGGAAACGGAAAGATAAAGAATGTTAGATGTATGCCTTTTAGGCTCGGGAGGAATGATGCCTCTGCCCTACAGATGGCTCACCTCTCTTTTGCTTAGATTTAACGGAAATAATATATTGATAGACTGCGGAGAGGGAACGCAGGTAGCACTTAAGAAAAAAGGATGGAGTCCGAAACCGGTTGGATTGATCCTGTTTACTCATTTTCATGCAGATCATATCAGCGGGCTTCCGGGGTTTCTGCTTACTCTTGGAAATGCTGAAAGGACAGAACCACTTCTGCTTGTTGGACCGAAAGGACTTGAAAGAGTTGTCAGATCACTTCTGGTCATAGCACCGGAGCTTCCTTTTGAAATAAGGTATATGGAACTTGAAGGTGACAGTGAATTTTTATGGGAAGGCTACAGGATCAAAGCTTTTAGGGTCAATCATAATATAACCTGCTACGGGTATTCCGTGATGATAGACAGGGCAGGCAAGTTCGACCTTGAAAGGGCAAAGGCGGAAAATATTCCGGTTAAATACTGGAGCCGTCTTCAGAAGGGCGAAGAAGTCGAGGATGAGAACGGAAAACGTTACAGTCCTGAAATGGTTATGGGAGAGGCCAGAAGAGGAATAAAGGTCACCTATACCACTGATACGAGGCCGACTGAGTCAATAGTCGAGAATGCTGCCGGTTCAGACTTGTTTATCTGCGAGGGTATGTATGGCGAGAAAGAAAAATTAAGCAAGGCTAAAGAACACAAACACATGATGTTCAGTGAAGCGGCTGAGATGGCAAAAAGAGCAGGTGTTAAGGAACTCTGGCTCACTCATTTCAGTCCGTCACTTGTAAATCCGAAAGAATTCTTGGACGAAACACGGAAAATATTTGCCGGAACAAAAGCCGGTAAGGATGGAAAGACGGTGGAGCTTAATTATGAAGAACAATAAGAAAGTTACCTTGTTACTTGCAATGGCAATTGTAGTTGTAATTATTGTAATAGTGTTTTTCAGGCTTGCTAATTCTAATGATGTAAACGAGGGTGAGGTTTCGCTTTCGAAAACCCAGTCTGTGATTCTGGAGCATAATCTTGAAGTGGATTATCCTCAGAGTCCCAAAGCCGTGGTTAAGTATTATGCGGAACTTAGTCAGTGTATGTATGAAAGCGGGAATACGGAAAAAGATATTTCGGATCTGGCAGTTCAGTCAAGGAAGCTTCTTGATGATCAGCTTGTGGCACAGCAGACAGATGAGGAATACCTTTCTGCATTAAAGAAGACGATAAGTAAATTTGCAAGTGAGAAGCGCCGTATAGTAAGCTTTACGGTTTCTTCGTCTACAGATGTTAATTATTACAAAGCTGACAGCGGAGACGAGATGGCATCCCTGTACTGCATATACACTTTGCAGAAGGGCTCGCTGAATTACAGCGATAATGAAGAATATATTTTAAGAAAGGACGGCGACGGCCATTGGAAGATACTGGGATGGCAGTCGGCGCTTGATAAGAACGGTTCAAATGGAAGTAATTAATAAAGATATTTATATACTCGGAATAGAGAGTTGATG
>CAJORC010000111.1 GCA_905236615.1 uncultured Lachnospiraceae bacterium | reverse complement strand
CCGTCAAGAACGGTAGGAACTTTGTCGCCGACCTTTAAATTCTGTGCACCTGTAACTATCTGTATCGTTTCGGTTCCGATATTAACATGGCAGATCCAGAGATGATCGGAGTCAGGATGCTTTTCCATTGAAAGCACTTCGCCGACAACGATCTTCTCAAGATTTTTATCAAGTTGTATGAAACCCTCTCCCTTTGTTCCGGAAAGAGTCATGGCATCCATATATTCCTGGGCTGTGCAGTCAAGTCCCGGCACAAGCTCCTTAATCCAATTAAATGAAGTATTCATTTATTTAATTCTTCCTTTCGATTTTCTTTTATTTAGAACTGGTTTAAGAATCTGACATCATTCTCATACATAAGTCTCATGTCATCGATTTCGTACTTCAAAAGTGCAATTCTTTCCAAACCTACACCAAAAGCGAAGCCACGATACTTCAAAGGATCAATTCCGCTCATTTCAAGAACATGAGGATGAACCATTCCGCATCCTAAAATTTCAATCCAGCCTTCTCCTTTACAGAAACGGCATCCCTTTCCGCCGCACTTAAAGCATGAAACATCCATTTCAGCTGAAGGCTCGGTAAACGGGAAATGATGAGGTCTGAATTTAACCTTTGTATCTTCTCCGAAAAGCTCCTTTGCAAACTCGGTAAGAGTACCCTTAAGATCTGCGAAAGTGGTTTTTTCATCAACTACCATTCCCTCGACCTGATGGAATACGGGTGAATGTGTAGCATCAACTTCATCAGAACGGTAAACTCTTCCGGGAGCCAGCATGCGGATAGGAAGTCTTCCCTTCTCCATCTCATGTACCTGAGCACCTGAAGTCTGCGTACGGAGAAGTATATCCCCATTTATATAAAATGTGTCCTGCTCGTCCTTTGCGGGATGATCGGCAGGGATATTCAAAGCCTCGAAATTGTAATAATCCTTCTCGATCTCAGGGCTGTCTATAACCTCATATCCCAGCCCTACAAAAATCCTCTCGATCTCTTCAAGAGCTATTGTATTGGGGTGACGATGACCGATAGCAGGCTTTTTGGCAGGAAGTGTTACGTCGATGGTCTCAGCTTTCATCTGAGCCTCTCTGGCAACTCTTTCAAGCTTCTTCCTGGCTTCTTCAAGTGCCTTCTCGATTTCAGCCCTTGTTTCGTTTACGATCGCACCAACCTTTGGTCTGTCTTCCGGTGCAACATCCTTCATTCCTTTAAGAACTGCCGTAAGTTCACCTTTTTTTCCGAGAATGCCTATTCTGACATCATTAAGCCTGTCAGTATCAACGCTTTCCTTAATTGCCGCCAGCGCTCTCTGTCTGATCTCTTCGAGTTTCTCCTTCATCGTGGAAGTCCTCCCTAAAATAATATAATCTTTAAAACAATGAAAGGGTGCTACCAACGGGACGAAGATTTTCTCCGCGGTACCACCCATTTTTTCTTCAAAAAAGAACTCTCTTATGCTTAACGCGCACTAAACGTCCGGTTCCCCGGCAGCTCCGTATCTGAACATCTTTCCATGTCTTTTTCCGAAAGTCTTCCAGCCAAAGGACTCTCTCTCTGTTGAAAAAAACTGACACAGACTCTTAAACAATACCTCAACGCCTTTATCAATATTATGCCGAAAACGGCTTTTCCAAACTATTTTAAGCATATTGACGGAATATGTCAAGTCAAACCGTTCCTGTCTTTTTTTCAATTTCAGCAAGCAGTTCAACAGCCTTTTCATCACCGCGCTTTGCTGCGTATCTCGTCCATTTCAGCGCTTTTTCGTAATTTTTTCCCCCGAAGCTGCCCTTGAAATAGCCTTCTCCCAGCTTTCTTGCGGCCTCAATGTCTCCTTTTGCCGCAGCATCAATAAGTTTAAGCATTTTATCATTTGACATATATACAATAACTCCTAACAATCAAAAATCATTTTGGATATATCATATCCACATATTCATTAAATCCACCGTATGAGCTTCCGTTTCCCATCGGATGAAGGAAAAGGCTCGGCGCTATATCATCATCTGCATCCACAAGTAATGTATGGAAGCATGCCTGATCAGCAAGTGAAGCGGTTTTTTCGTTATCATCCACAAGCACATCCGCACCATTCTCAATGCACCACTGATAGCGCTCAGCGCCCGAATTGACCACATAAAATCCCAGATAACTGTCTGTATCGTTCAGTTCACCGAGTATCTCGCCCTGAAGCCTGCCCTCTTTGCTGTTCTCGTAATCCACAGAGATTATGCACCACTTAAAGCCTCGCTTTACAAGGTATTTAATCGCATCAATTGCACCGCTTCTCACATTTCCAGTTTCAGAATTATAGAGCGTGTAATCGGTATCAAAGGCAAAAATCGGTACATCGGTCTCAAAAGGAAGTGATGCATTATCATCTTTAACATCCTTTATCTGCAATGCCTGTTCAGAATTCTCCTCGTCCTCATAAACTTCTCCCTCGTCTACTGCGACAATTTCATCATCACCTTCGATCACCGCAATGTCATCATCTGCGATTTCGGCATCAGTAGTTTCTTCAGTCGGCAATTCTTCGGATACAGTTGATGTATCTTCAGTCACCGCAGCCTGTGTTTCAGCCGCATCTTCGGATATGGCTGCCGTTTCCTGCGATACGGTATTCTGAGACGTTACATTTTCTGATATTATATCTTTTCCGGCTGTCTGCTCACATCCCGCACAAATGAGCAGTGACAGCACAAATGCTGCTAATACAGAACTTTTTCTATAAAGCATTGATCAAAAACCTCCCGGTATTCAATAATCGAACTTTCCGTCATTCTTCTCTTCCAGAGCCTTTATCGCATGGTAACAGAAAGTCGAGTACGGAACAGCAATATTGTATTTCTCACCCAGTTTTATCATTGTTCCGGCAAACATATCGATTTCGGTATGTCTTTTGTTATCCAGATCCTGCAGAGTTGAATATCTTGCTCTTTTATCACGTCCGCTGAAAATGATCCCTTTTCTGTCGGCAATATCTATTCCCGCGGCAGCTGCAACGGCAATTACCTCCTCAACAAGCCTCTGATAAATAAAGTTTACATGCTCACTGTCATCATAAGCTCCCATACCTACGCCAAGAATGGCCTGAGGGAGATTATTTCCAACGTTTAAGGCAAATTTATACCAGATCTGCTTTATTATATCAGTGCAGGGATTTATATGGATACCGCTGTCTTTGAAGCACTCTTCGATATCTTTCATCCTTGGTGTGATCTCGTCTGTATCTTTTTCACCGTAATAGAGACCCAAAGTGATTCCTGCATCAAATGCAATCGAATTTTCCCTTCTCTCTGATGCTATCTTTATAATTGACCAGATTATATTCTTTTCAGGAATAACTCCCGACAATATTTCCTCGCAGTCAATTCCGTTCATTGGACAGATCACAATTGTGTTTTCCCTGACGATCTGTCTTACATCTTCAAGAATACTCTCCAGTGCATTCTTCTTTACAGCAACGATAAGAAGATCGATATCTGAAGCCTCTTCAGGACTTTTTATCTCAGGCATATATTTTTTACCGTTAATGATTATTCCTGATTTTTCCAGCCTTTCCTTCCTGTCATCTTTAGCAATAAGACATACGCTTTCCGGATTTTTCTCGTATAAGCCCCATAAAAAGTATGAACCAACCGCTCCTGCTCCTATTATGGCTGTTTTCCTAATTGTCATTTTTTCTCTCCCTCCGTTTTTCTGATTCTGCCTTTACATAGTCGTATATTAACGGGTCTTTTATAAGCATTTCCCATGCTTTTTTCGTTACTTCGATAAAATCTGCATTGAGCTCCGCTTTTGACTCTATAAGCGGACAGGAATAAGGGAGCGGCGTATCATCAAAGACCAGTGAAAGCACACCGTTTTCGTCAATATCCGGTAAAAGAGGAAATGTCCTGCACTGTATCGGTCTCCTGTCTCTCCTGCATTTCATGGGATCAGCACATTTCAGAAAATAGATCGTCCCTTTCCATGAATCGGGAAAGTCAAAGTTTTCGGCTTTTTCCTTAGACCATATCATCCATGAATCATGCCTGTCGTGTACCTTTTCTTCTCCCGGAAGCAGATACATTCCCATTTCA
Source organism: uncultured Lachnospiraceae bacterium (assembly GCA_905236615.1). Classification (GTDB taxonomy): domain Bacteria; phylum Bacillota; class Clostridia; order Lachnospirales; family Lachnospiraceae; genus NK4A144. The sequence continues at coordinate 6,095 of CAJORC010000111.1, read as the reverse complement.
ACGCCCTCTATATCCTGGCAGCAGACTGCTCCACAGATAGTGCCGCAGTCAAAGTCCACCGGGGATACTTCATCCAGCATCCTGTATATTTCTTCGTATTCTTCTTTTTTTATTATTGATTTCACTTTTTTCATCCTAACCTTTTTTTGCAACGTTTTTATTGTATCATAATTGTTTTTAAATTTGAAATGTAAAAGGCTATTCAATTTCATCTTTTATGCCGATAAATATTCGGAAGAAGTTCTTAGGGTGTATTATGCCGTAAAAATTGGAGGTACCTATGCAGGACAAGACTAAGCAAATCGTTCTCATTAACAGAAAGCAGTCATTTCTTGTTAGTACGATAATCGATAAACTCGTTGAATCGGGTTATACTATAATCACATCAGAAACAACCGTAGAAGATCTGAAAGTCAAACTCCCACAATCCGATCAGGTTATATTCTATTTAGGCGATTTCATTGACGAAATCAATGATGTCATGGTTTATCTTCGCGATATCTGCATAGAAGAAGAAAAATACCTCTATCTTGTCGGCTCAAAAGTTGAGATCGAAGAAGCAAAGAAAGCATTTGCTTCCGACGTTGTCACCCATACCTTTGAACGTCCTATCAATGTTAAAGATCTTATCACTACCATTTCGGATATAAGAAATGAAAGCGAAAGAAGAAAAAGTATCCTCGTTGTTGATGACGACGGAACTTTTCTGCGTGCAGTTCATAACTGGCTTTCTGATACATACAGGGTTACTATGGTCAGCTCCGGCATGAATGCCATCACTTATCTTGCAAAGCATACTCCCGACCTTATCCTCTTAGATTATGAAATGCCCGTTGCCAGCGGACCTCAGATACTTGAAATGATAAGGAACGAAACCACAACCAGCAATACGCCTGTAATCTTCCTGACCGGCAAGGGTGATAAGGAAAGTGTTATGAATGTCCTTGCACTCAAGCCTGACGGTTACCTCTTAAAAACTATGAAGCCCGGTGAGATTCACAAGGCTGTTGACGATTTCTTTGAAAGCAGAAAAGGCAAATTCATTTAAAACAAAAGAACCTTCAAGGATTTCCCCTATCCTTGAAGGTTCTTTCGTTTTATATAACGTTCAATATACACCCCTCAGTGTCATTGAATCTCCCGTCACAGGCTTTCCCCTTCGCCCGCAACTGAATTTATAATTAAAACTACACCCTAATTACAGATTGTATACTAACAATTTCTCGATAATAATTCAATATGTGCTTGCAACTGTGCTTGCTTCAAATTAAAATATATATAATACAGCTGAAATTGGCTGATTTCTGGCGTTTTTAGACTAAAAAACGTCCGTTTCAGGTCATTGTATTTTTAAAAATACAATATTTGGCTTGAAAAATGATATTCAGTTCAGAATTTGGAGGCAAAAATGTCAATTCTCGGTGACAAATTAAACCAGTATATCGAAGAAAGCGGTTACTCCGTTAATAAACTTGCAACGCTTTCCGGTGTTAACCGTACTTCAATCGTTAGGATGATAAATGCAAACCGGCTTCCGGAGCAGCACAATATCGAAAAGCTCATTCCTTACCTTAAACTTACCAATGACCAGAAAGAAGGTCTCTGGAAAACCTACGAAATTGCCTCTTCCGGCGAATCTCTTTATACACGGCGCCAGTATATGCTGAAGCTTATGCGCCAGGTCTATAAGCCCGGGCTTTTCCCGTTAACCGATACCGGAAATGACGTGGTTGAAGGAGCACCTTTATTAAACCCAGCAGACAGTCACGAAAATAAGATCGTTCACGGAAGATATGAGATCGCTCATAATATGGTTCTTTCTTTCTTCTCTCAGTCATCTTATGAAATCAGCGTTTTTGCGCCTTTTACAAGTGATTTTATATCCGACTTTTTTAAGCATTTTACAAAAAAACGTCCTGCAAGCCTGCATATACGCCACATGACACACTTTATCAAAAATCCTTCAAAGGATAATGATATTAATTACAACCTTTCAATACTTGCACACGTTCTTCCTCTCGCCTTTACTGACAGTATTGATTATGATGTATATTTCTCTTATGTAACGGCGCCCCTGACAAGTCAGACCCAGCTCATGTATCCGTATTTCATGATCATCGGAAAATGCCTTGTCCTGCTTTCATTTGACTTTGAGAATGCTATATTTATCAACTCCGTTAATATGGTAGATGAATATCAGAAACACTTTGATGAGATCATAACAGCATCCGAAAAACTGGTACATAGCACCACAAGTGTTAGGCAGCTGTCGGAATACTTTCCTCCGACCAATATAAAGCGCTCCGGCTTCTGCAAATTCGGTTCCCAGCCATGGCTGTTCACTCTTATGGATTTCGACGAAGTAATGGCATCTATCAAAGTAGCGGATGAACTGCGTGAAGCAATCATCAGTTCATCAAAACATCATGCTGACAGCGGCAAAAAACTCGACTGTCACATCAGCTTTTTTTCAAAACACGGATTGGAGCTCTTTGCAAGAGACAGTGCAATAATGAACTTTCCAAAGGATTTCACTCCTAAATTTTCAAGAACGGCAAGGATAAGGGCTCTTGAACGCCTTAAAGAAAACTGCTGCCGACACGGATATATGATAAGGGCTATAAATGAGCTTGCTTTTCCCATGAATCCGCATATAAGTATTCAGGTCACACAGGAAAACAGACTTGCGATCTCCTATATAGATAATACGGACAGCCAATTCAAGGTTTTCTATATGAATGAACCCACACTTATGGATGCATTCATCGATTTCCTTGAATACAGTGCAACAAGTCCATTCCTCTGCTCTGATATTGTCTATTCGGAAGATGAAACGGTACAGATCATAGATGACTGTATAGAAATGATCAGGAATAAATGATAAAGATAATATTATGAAAGGGGGACGCTTTGTCCCCCTTTTTTATAGTTGTGCTTACTCTTGTGCTCGCAAAAATTTAAATCAGTATAAAATTAGCACTCGCGCCGGGAACTTCGATAATTCCGTTTCCGCGCTTCAGGCTTCCGCCATGTGTATATATTGTCTTGCAGTTCTCCGGAAGTGAAAAATCCATTTCAACCGTTTTATCCGAAGGATTTAATACAACCACAATGCTGCCTTCTTTATCGCATGAACGCTCATATACAAGCGGATAGCTGTTCTTTTCACAATGAAGAAGTCTGAAATTGCTCCTGTTATGAAGTGAAGGATGCTCTGCCCTTATCCTCGTAAGTTCCATAACCGTGCTCAAAAGTGAATCTTCCTCTTTCAATTCATCTTCTACATTCGGTCTGTTCTCCGAAGGGTCAAGCATAATATAAAGCTCCTCCGGCGGTGCCGTTGAAAATCCGGCGTTGGTAGAGTGGTTCCACTGCATGGGGCTTCTTGAACCGGTCCGCTCATATCCGCCTTCTACAGACTTTATCCCTTCAAGATAATTCATGCCGATCTCATCGCCATAGTAAATGAAAGGAACTCCCGGCATTGAAAGCAGGAATGCAAAGACTATCTTCATTTCCTCCATATCAAGCTTGTGTGCAAGCCTTACCATATCATGATTTCCGGAGGGTATACAGATGAGACCGTCGCCTTTATCCGCAAGATGCTTATTTCTCATGTATTTTTCAAAAAATACTGCCGCGTCACCTTTTCCGTCCCTGCTGAAATAGGGATTATCCACTCTGAAAAGGTCAAGATAGTTTGATGGGCCGAAATGAAGCAGGAAATCCATGTGGAAGCCTCCCGCGAGGGATTTATCCGGCTCACCCCATTCAGATACCATTACAGCCTCCGGATACTCACGGTCAAGGAAATCCCTGAAATCCTGCCAAAGTTTTATTGTTGCAGACTGGTCATCATCATTTTTAACAAGTGACATAGCCATATCCACACGGAAGCCGTCACAGCCCATATCAAGCCAGAAACGCATAATGTCCTTCAGGGCTTCTCTCGTTGCTCTGGGACCCTTATCGTCCACGCTCTGCTGCCATGGCTCATCCGTCCTTGCAAAACCGTAATTCAGGGCAGGCTGCGCTGAGAAGAAATTAACTGCGGCTGCTCCGTTTCTTTCGGTGCCGCCTCTCACATAACCGGTAATGTTCTTTACCTTATTTGCCGGCTCACTCCAGATATTGTCCGTCCAGATGTATCTGTCCGTATACTCGTTCTTTTCAGCCTTGGATGACTCCTTAAACCATTTGCAGTCTGCAGATGTATGTCCGGGTACAAGGTCTAAAAGGACATGCATATCCCTCCTGTGCGCCTCTCTGAAGAGCCGCTTCATATCCTCGTTTGTACCGTATCTGGGTGCTATCCTGTAGTAGTCGCGTACATCATAACCCGCATCTACAAAAGGTGAGTCAAAGACAGGGTTCAGCCATATCGCATTACAGCCGACATCCAAAATATAATCAAGTTTCCTGATGATACCTCTCAAGTCACCTATACCGTCCGAATTACTGTCGCAGAAAGACTGCGGATAAATCTCGTAAAAACAGGCATCATCAAGCCATTCATGTGCCATCTTCAATACCTCCTTTTTTCTTTAAAGCTTTCATGTGTTCACGAATCTTTTTTTCATACCCCATTCCTGTCGGAGAGTAAAACTCCTTTCCGTCAAGTTCGTATGGAAGATACTGCTGCTTCACATAATGGTCAGGATAATCATGTGCATATTTGTAACCCAGACCATGTCCGAGCTTTCCGGCATTCTTATAATGTGCATCCTGTAAATGTGCGGGAATCGTCACTCTTCCTGTCTCCTGTTCAGCCTTTAACGCTTCATCGATCGCAATATACGCGGCATTGCTCTTAGGCGCTGTCGCAATATAAGTAGCAGCCTGTGACAGAACGATCCTTGCTTCAGGCATTCCTATCCGCTCTGCTGCGAGAAAAGCCGCTACAGCTACCTGCAATGCCTGGGGATCGGCATTCCCCACATCTTCAGCGGCACATATGACCATTCTTCTGGCTATAAATTTAATGTCTTCCCCGGCATTAAGCATCTTTGCAAGATAAAATACCGCTGCGTCCGGATCCGAGCCTCTCATGCTCTTTATAAATGCAGAGATCGTATCATAATGATTATCGCCATCCCTGTCATATCTGACAACCTTCTTCTGGATGCATTCCGAAGCTGTGTTTATATCTATATGTATTTTGCCGTCCTCAGCCTTATCTGTAGTCATAACTGCAAGTTCTACCGCATTAAGGGCGGAGCGGGCATCTCCGTTCGACATATCGGCAATAAAATCGACAGCTTCTTCATCGATCTCCGCGTTATAAGCACCCAGACCCTTCTCCTTGTCTGTTACAGCCCGCTTTATAAGATTCCTGATATCATCAACCGATAAAGGCTTCAATTCAAATATGACCGATCTCGATATAAGAGCGCTGTTGACTTCAAAATAGGGATTCTCCGTAGTTGCACCGATCAGTATGACGGTTCCGTCTTCTACAAAAGGCAGAAGATAATCCTGCTGTCCCTTATTGAATCTGTGTATCTCATCTATAAAAAGGATCGTCTTCCTCTGATACATTCCACGGCTCTGCTTTGCAGCCTCGACAACGCCCTCCATGTCCTTCTTCCCGGCTATTGTGGCATTCAGCTGTACAAATTCAGCCTTCGTTGTATTGGCGATAACCTTTGCTATTGTGGTCTTTCCTGTTCCGGGCGGCCCGTATAAGATTATGGACGACAGCTTATCTGCCTTGATCGCACGGTAAAGCATCTTATCCTTCCCTACAATATGCTCCTGTCCGACTATTTCATCCAAAGTCGTGGGACGCAGCCTTGCAGCAAGAGGGGATTCCTTTTCCATGCTGTTTTGTCTCATGTAATCAAAAATATCCATTATTTGAACTGGTTTAACTCCTCATCATATTCGTAGTTAATTGCTGCAAGCCTTTCTTTAAGCTCATCTTCCGAAATACTGTTAGCCTTGCAAAATCTTTCCAGACTTGGAAATCTGTCTCTCAACGCAACATTAACAACACTCAGTAACATGACCGGATCCTGTGGTAAACTCATTTCAGCCTCTCTTTCTTGACTATGCTTAATAATGATAACTCTAATAAATATCTTTATCAACTGTTT
>CAJORC010000110.1 GCA_905236615.1 uncultured Lachnospiraceae bacterium | reverse complement strand
CTGTAAGCTTTCCAGTATTTATAGCAAACCTGACAGTCTTCTGTGATACTTCTTCATTCATAGGCAGTTACCTCATGCTGCTCTTCTGTCAAGCTCTATGGCCGGGAAACTTACCCCGTAGTCATCAGTAAGGAACACTGTCCTTCTCTCAAAAAGAAACGTTATGATCTCCAGGTCCTGCTTTGTAAGAGGCAGTATCTCTCCGAACACATTTGTCTTTATCACAAGTGCATCTCCCTCAAGATAAAGTCCTGTCTCTGCTGCAGTAAGATCTGCCTCCGAGAAGATCATATGGTAATCCGAGCCAAGAGGTCTCCCCAAAAGGCTTTTACCAAAATCAGCTATCAGGTTCCTGATGCCCGGAAGCTCTATATATCTCTTTATTCCTGCTGTGCCAACTATCACACCTCTTCTCTGGCTACAGACAGCCTTCCATGCTTCAAAAGAAGTTATGTCGTCCTGGTTTTTCTCAAGTTCAATATTTATCTGCTCTTCCATCTCATGCCACCTTTCTGTTTTTATTGTGCTCATCCATGATCTTTCCCATGCAGGGGAAGCAGAATGTCTTGCCGACTCCGTAAGGACAGGCTGTCTTACAGTTATGGGGCTTCAAATTCCCGGTCGGGATCGGATCCAGGTCTTTACAGCTGAATCTTGAACAGTTCAGCTCATGCCTTTCCGAATACTTTTTCCTGTTAGCTCTTTGTTTTTCTCTGGTTCTACTCATCTTTTCATCTCCTGAATGTTTGATGCCCTAAAAAATGGCACCAGTCCGGGATATACCACAGACCAGCGCCATTCTATATAAGGTTTCATTGGTGATATACAGATTGCTACACTGCACTCCTGCAGTCCTTTCATCAAAGCGCAGCATCACCTTTGGACTTAGTGCCTTTATCGATTACATCCTTCTCAGGATGCTTTGATGCCTCTTCCTTTGCTGCCTTGAGCTCCCCTAGAAGGGATTTCTTCCCCTCAGTCTTCTGGCCCATCTCAGCATTTCTCTCCTTTACCGCCTCACGGAGAAGGTGCTTTTCACCAAGCTCAAAGATCTTGTCCTTTGAATCATAGTGATAAACATTGTCAGTAAGCTTTTCAGACGGATCAACAGTCGTTGCATTCACTTCCCTCACCATGTTCTCAAGGGAAGCAAGATCCATCATTCCGTTATCTGGAACGATAAGAACCTCATGAATGCTGCTGGGGAGAATATAAAAATCGCCGCCAGCTCTTTCTGCCGCTTTATCCATAAAATCCTCATAAGCAAGCACGCCTGCTCCATGAACGTTATCAGGAACCGAAGCCACAAAGATCTGTTCCTGCTCCGGTGGGATATTAAGGCCAAGCATCTCCAGGTCTTCTACTCCCATCTGCTTAGCAAGAACCTCTGCCATGCCCTGAATTACAATAGGTCTGATCTCTGGAGCATTCTTTACAGCATCTGCGTGAAGCTGCTCTGGTGTGACTCCGTAGTTGTCGAGCATCTTGTTGGTCACGATGACTGTTGCACCTTCTCCAACGATGTCCTTAACATCAAAGCGGTAAACAACCGCCATGTCCTCTATATCTTTATGAGGAATCGTCTCAAGGAGTTCTGCGTTAGCCTCTGCAGAAACGACCTCCATGACCAGCTTGTTCTTCATGACATCGTAGTTCTGGATATCATTTATGCCATTGCTGATTGAGGGTGCATTCTGAAGAGCCTCCACAGTTCTATCCACCATTACAGATGCGATATTATTAAGATCTGCATCCTCCCAAATGTATTTGGAATAAGCCTCACTAACGCTGATGTTAACGCCAACGTCTGAGCCAGTGTGTTTTACTGTGAAGGCATCATAGGTCTCATTAACCTTATCAACAAGGCGGTTCTCAACCTCAATGTCATGAATACCCTTGTCCTCAAAAGTTTTTTCTACAAGGTCTTTGAAGTTTTCCTTGAATTCCTGGTAGTCAGCCTTATCTGCAGCTTTGTCTGCAAACCTCTCATCCATCTTCTTAGCATAGTTTTCCATATCTGTTGTATTATAGTTATCCATGATTTCCTCCGAATTTTCCCGAAATTAAATAAGCACCAGCCTCCGTGACGCCCCGGAAACCGATGCCCTAAGTGAATAAACGCACCAAATGTCTTTATTGAATTTGAAAGAAGGATCTAATTCTTTTGCAAAAGAAATACGCCCCGCGATATGTGTTTTTCGTATCTCATATCGCTTGGCGCATTATAATAATATCATGCCTAAAAACGGTTGAAAATTAACAATAAGTCTACAATTTGTCTACACTATTTTTTTATTCAGCAAGCAGTTTGTCCAAAAGATCAGATAATGTCTGCTTTTCTTCATCTGAGAGCTTGGAGAACATATCATCAAACATTGCTGCTCTCTCATCAGCCACTTCAGCAGCCCTTGCCTGTCCCTTATCTGTCAGAAAAAGAAGAGTTGCCCGCTTATCAGACTCATCTACCTTTCTCTCGATGTATCCGTCATCTTCAAGCTTATTGATCAGCTCGGAAGTAGATGACTGTCCTATATGAAGTTTTTCCATCAGGTCTTTCTGCCTGATTCCCTCAGGGCATTCTGCCATTTCTACAAGAAGGCGCTCTCTTGAAAGAGGGGGTCTGAATCCATGATGCCCTGGCCCTCCAAAAGACGGTTCTGGTGGTCTGTGGCCGTGATGTCCTGGCTCTCCAAATGGTGGTTCTGGTGGTCTGTGGTCGCAATGACCATGCTCTCCAAATGGAGGCTCTGGCGGTCTGTGTCCATGCGCCTTTCGTGTGAATACCATCATCTTTTTCATGAGTTCCATATTTATATTATTTTCCATAATTATCCTCCGCTAAAACCAATGACATTATATTTTAATCGGCACCGATATATTTAATATAGACAGGATCGCCGTTTCTGTCAATATATATCGGTGCCGATATATTATTAAAAATCTATAAATTCGGGCAAAAAAACCCATGTCACTATGGACACAGGCTTAAGCATCATACTATTTCTCTTATTACTGAATGCTCTTTATTCCATGGTCGCTGTCTGCATTATCTTCTCTAATCGACCTCACAAACTCAGCAAATTCCTCCTGAAGATCTCTCTCCTCTTTTTTTAACTCTATATATTCTTCTATGTCGCCATCTTCCTGTTTCAGTTCAACATACTTCATAAAAGTAAGCTTGTCCGAGTATTTTTCCACGTAATCTTTATAGAATTCCTTCATTTTCCCGTAGGAAAGCCCGGCGGATGTATTATCAAAAAAAGCTCGGACAAATTCCGGAGTCTCCTTTAATAAGTTTCCACCCTCATCTTTCATGAATGAGGCCCATGTTTTTAGTTCCCATAAACTGACATCCGGGTACAGGTGCTTTATATAAGCAACCGGAACCTCTTCTTCAATAACATCAATCATGAATTCTAACGTCGGAGCGACCTTTACATCGCTAAAATCCATCACAAGATCTTCAACTGTTTTAAACGCATCCTGTAACTCTATGCCCTTTTTATCATTTAAGTACAATGCTAATTCCACATGCTTATTCTCAAGCCCGAACTGTATCTGATATTCACATATTTCATTGTATCTTTCAATTATATTTTGTGGCAGCCCATATATTTCCCCGGTTTTATCATCCGCGTGATCTGATACGTCAGATTCTGATATTAGCGAACCAATCGAGACCGGTTCTTCTATCCTGGTCTTGTCCTTACTGACATACGCCTTCTTTGGTGATATCCCGAATCTTTCAGAAAAAGCCGTGCTGAAAGATGATTCATTATCATATCCAGAACACTCAATATACGACTGGATGTCATACTCATCGTCTTTTATCATGTATTTATATGCCGCCATCATTTTTCTGTCTTTTATATATCTGTTTAATGATTTGCCAGATATATACTCGAATATCACATTAAGGTCTCTCGCTGATTTGCCCTCCTGCTTCCGAAGAATACCGATTATTTCACTGGCCTTCAAATATTCAGACCTGTTATAATCAACATACTTCTCAATCTCATCAACCATGCGCTCAAACGAGTCCTTAAAGTTCATCAGATGGCCTCCTCCTTCTGCAAATAATTATTACAGCACCCAAAGATAAAAGACTTTTCATTTTATGCACATTTTTTAAAAATCATTTTTGCAAAAGATCTTTTTTATTATAGCAGAAGTAGCCCAGTTGCATGATCGTTATCGAGCCCCTTTTTGTCATGTTCTACCAAAGTCCATAATTTCTGCAAAAACTTCCATAGAAATCTTTGAAATACGCTGGATTATCCATGCTTCGAGCAGTCTTCCCAAATATCTCCTTTAGCCTTTCCCGGTCAGATTCCGTATAGCTTCCCTCAGCCCTCTTCTCATATGATTCGATCATAACTTTTCCAAAATCTTCCATAAATCTGGTATCTTTCTCGCTAAATTTTTCCACCGCGTTTCTATAAACTCCATTTTTGGACACACGACCAATCCCTGCCATAAGCACCTCCTGCTTAAACAAACCTTTTACCGATATCTTGCATTCAAAAATACCTCGAATCAAGTATGACAGCAGAATTCGGACATGTTTTGCAGAAAAAGGCGGTAATGTGTCCACCAAAAAAATGGAGATCCATAACGAACCTCCATATTTGCATAATCAAACATTATATAAGCGAGATAAAAGGCTATGCCCTCATCCCGACAACTTGAATTTGTGCGATTAACTTCGGATATTATGCACCAACTCCCTGGCAGATGGAGCGTTTTACTGAAATATAAAATCACTTCACTTGCGTAGTTGCTCCATTCTATCTTCTGCAGATTTCATAGATATCTTTTCCCGTTTTCTTGTTAAAGTAATCAAGCAGATATAGGTTTTTATCCCATTTCGCCTGCGGATAGCTTCCATAACGCCTCTTTATATCTGACATTCTCACACAAATATCCACAACGCCCTCAGCCATAGATATACTGTCACATAGTTGAATCAGCAGATCATAATCATCATAAACACATTCTTCCAGAGCGTCTTTAAGTTCACTGTTTTGTTCCTCTGTAATATCACATACAGCCATATCATCATCCATGCTGTGCGTATTGTATGAATGCGAAAGGCAAACCCGGGCTACATCAGGGTATCCAAGTTCCAACATGTATTTCCATCCATAATATACATGCATAAGCTGTCCTACGCCTGCTCTCCTGCCCACATCATGAAGCAGGCCAAGGATATAGGCTTTTTCTCCGTCCAAGCCTTCACAGGCGTTTGCTATTGCCTCCGCACACTTAGCAACGTTTTTGCTATGGTCAACCCACAGTCCAGGGTTTAATTGCTCCGCTTCTGTCAGTATTCTTATAGCTTCATTTCTTTCCGGATAGCCAATCATATCGTCTTCCTTTGCAACATAATATAAAAAGTTATTTTTTAAATCCGTTAAACCATGCTCTTTCTTCAAAAACCTTTTTCTTTGGAGGCTTAGGCTCATCTTCTGCTATCCCGACCGGTAGAAAACATACAATATCGTATTCGTCCGGTACATTTAGTATTGACGCCATTTTCTTGTTAATCCCGTCAGTATCAGTGATGTGCCCTTCATACCAACAGCTCTGATAACCGAGTTCTACAATAGCCAGCAGCATATTTTGAATTGCCGCAGAGTAATCCTGAACAGCAAAGCATCTATCACGATATGCGTTTATACGCTGGGTTAGAACACAAATTGCTGCAGGGGCGGTTTCTCCTACCGGAGGGTCTATAACCGCTTTTATTCTTTGCAAAACATCGGAGTCATCAATTGCAATCAGGCTTGTTGTCTGCTTGTTGCATCCTGAGGGTGCTGCAAGTCCTGCCTGCATTATCTTAATCAGATCTTCTCTTGGGACAGGATCTGATTTAAAACTCCCTCTGTAACTGTGACGTTTACTAATAGTCTCTAATACATTCATTATATTTGCCATCCTCACACTACTAGTGGAAGTACACTTTTCTCAATGAACTCCACCCTGTCAAATATTCTTGGCTTAAATGTTCCTGTTACACCCACAGAAACATCCATCTCTCTGTTCACATAAATAATATTTCCACTGTCACCTATCGCAGCGTAAACTTCTTTATTCTCATAGGGCTTATACCACAGATATCCGTACTCCATAAAGCCAAAACGCTCGCCCAGCTTCAAATGCGGTGTAAGCATCTGTGTAATCCATTCTTCTGAAACAATCCTCATTCCGGCATATATTCCTTTGTTTAAGACCATGTCTCCAATCTTAGCAAGGTCTTTTCCCGATACACAAAGCCCCCATCCGGCTGTGACTGTTCCCTGAGGATCTGAATACCACTCATTCTTCCTGGGCCCCTTGTTCATAAAAAAGTCAAACTGGTCCTCTTTGCTGCTGTCGCCATGAATGGTATGTTCAGGAATTCCCAGTGGTAAGAACAAATTCCTGTTTGCAAAATCTATACACTTTCCTCCCGTAGTTCTCTCGATAATACCGGCAAGTATCTGTATTCCAAGAGTTGCATATCTAAACTCTCCGGTAATCCCTTTTCTGCCTCCAAGAAAATCCAACGCTGCTTTTGTCCAATCCCCGGAAGTACATACTTTCTTCCATGGCTCTGACTTTCCCTTATATGGCGCTGTCATGGTAAGAAGGTGCCTTATGGTGACATCATATATGGTCTTTTCTCCCCGCTTAACCTGGTAATCAGGGAAAAACGCCATCACCCTTTCGTCAATGTTCTTAATGGTTCCCTTATCAACTGCGATGCCTGTAAGAAGAGCCATAACTCCTTTAGTTACAGAGTTGACGTTTATTGGATCCTCTGGCTTAAATCCTCTAAAGCTATCCTCATACGCGATTTCTCCACCACTTATGGCGCATATCTGGCAGATATTGCTCTCATTGCCTTTACTCTCAGAAACGTAGTTATGAAATTCTTCTCTATACATTTTTAGCCTCCTCTTAGGAAAGATTCGGACGTCCTAAGAAAAGGCTAAATGAATTAAAAATTGTTTTCAAGAAAAATCTTAAAATGTTTATTACATTATCTAAAAAGTTAAAAAGCAATTACCTAATCATTGTACCATCCGGATATGCTTAATGTCTTAGCTATATTTTTCCTCATTAGTGTTCAATAAAAGGTTGCTTAGATTTCTTGAATAAATATGCCAAAAAATAGTGCGTTTTTCAGATCTTCAAAAGAGGATTCTAGCCCTCACGGATACTGAAAAACGCATACAGCGATCTTCTAAAATCAGTATGGTCAAAAAGTGTTCACGAAAACAAATGGTTTTGTGAACAGAGCAAAACCGCCAATAAAGAGAGACCAGTCTCAATATTGACGGTCGACAACTATTTTATAAAGTAGCAAAATTAGCTAGCCCTTCAGATTTGCGACAATCTGTTGGGCTATAACTGCATTCTTTTAATAAATTTTACGCAAAGAGAACTAAGTCGTTGCGCGACGGTCTGCCAAGATTGTCGTGCGGCGTTTTGTTCAATTTAACGATAAAAGATGGAGCATACGGGACTTGACCCAG
>CAJORC010000109.1 GCA_905236615.1 uncultured Lachnospiraceae bacterium | reverse complement strand
TGCGGTTCAAGCTTAAATTCAAGTTCAAGTGTTTCGCCTTCTCTTGATATCTGATAGATATTCTGGCTCAGATTCGGAAGACATATAGCTTCAAGATACTTTATATCCTGCCTTGTAAGCCTCGGATTAAACTGGAATTTTTTCCACTCTTCCAGAATGCTTCCATGAGTGTAATTCAAGGTTCTTTTCTTAACACAGTATTCGCCGGGATTACCGATGTTTCTTATCTTTAAATTAAGGTTCAGTTCTTTTTCATCGTTAAATATCATAGGAGTGCTTTCCAGAAGGTTTACATCCTCATCCTGCAGGATATAGTTTTTTCTGAACCATGAAAAGTTGAAGCAGACAATATAGATATCGCCGTTTTCTTTCCTGCTGACGATGTAGTTTTCTGATTTTTCTATGATGTATTCGCCAAGCTGGTTCATGAAATCCAGCGCGTAATATGCAGGCTTCCGTATAGTGTCTTTTGTAAGGATACCTATTCCTCCGTTGGCAATTCCGACAGTATCCATATAACTGCTTATCCAGTCAGACGCACACATAATGCTTATGGTATCAACCTTATCATAAACATTGACAAGCTTTCTTACGATATATGAAGCCCTGAAACAGCTGTCATTCAAAGCATTTCTGTTTGAAATGGAATTGTTCCACTCTGTTATATAAACCCTTGCATGATCCATACCTGTGGATTTCATGAAATCATTTATATCTTTTACCTGTTCTTCCTCGCAGTCTTCATTTTCAGAGATAACTCTGTACCTTCCGGAATCCGCCGAGGAAGAACTTCCCGTTTCATAAGGGAAAAGCAGGAATGATGCAAAATCAAACCTTATCCCGTCTTTTTTGCATTTGGCGAAAAAGTCCGTAAGATAAGACCTGTCATAAGCAAAAACACTTCCTATCCCGCCAAATTCGGCTCTGGGGATCTTTGCCCGGATCGTTTCATAAAAATATTTAAATGCATCATAGAAATCATTTATGCCTTTGTATACTCCCTGTCCGGGATGACGCCTTTCATGCCAGCCGTCACGGGACAGTTCAAATATCCAGCCGGAAACTATTCCTATTCCGTATCTCGAAACAATATGCGTCAGAAAGTCTTCCAGAAGGCTTTCCCATGCTTCTTTAGACGCGAATTCAATATACTCCTCGTTATAATAAACCGTCTTATTTCCGGAACTGAGAGCAACTTCCGGTCTTCGTCCGAAATCCAGAAAAGGCTGAATATGATGCTGTACAAAGAAATCGAGAACCTGATCGACCAGATCATAATTGTAGATACCTATATTTTCTCCATCGAAAAGCATCATCTTTTTGCTGAACACATTCCAGACGCGAAAATACTTGAAATGAAGCTGTTCGTTCAGAAAAAGTGCATGATACTGCATATTTGCCTTTGTAAGATCACTCATCGCGCCAATATTTATGACCTTGTTCCAGCTTTTCTCATACCTTATTCCGGAATTATCCTTTAAGTCTATAAGAGCAGCGAAGCTCTTCTCTCCTCTTGCACGCTCATAGCCTTTTTCCCTGAGTTCTTCTCTGATGTTATCCTCAGTACGGATCTCATTTTCTTCATTCTGTACAGATTTTTCCTGACTCTCTTTTCTGTAATCGGTAGGTGCAATTCCCATAACCTTTCTGAAAGAACGGTTAAATGATGCTGAATTAGCAAATCCGCAGGCAAGCGCTATCTGAGTTACAGTCTGTTTTGTTGATCTCAGCAGCTGCAGCGATGACTGGACTCTGAGCTGCATTACATAGTCGGCAAAATACACTCCCGTATGCTTCTTAAATATCCTCGAAAGCGTTGATGTGGAAACAAACATCTGATCCGCAAGTTCATTCAGACTTATGTCCCTGTCCAGATTCGAGAGGATATACTGCATCATCTCACGCATCCGGGCATCTGATTCGGTTTCTTCATCCTTTATGTCTTTATCTTCAAGCTGATAATTTTCAACAAGCCGGTCAAACATTTTCAGAAGGAGGCTTGCATTATAGGCAGAGCTCTTATGTGTATCAGAAGTATATTCCGCCGTCAGCTCAAAGAATATATCCCTGAGATCCTGATAGGGATGGCTCATGTCCACAACCGAATTGCAGTAAAACATCACTCTGCTGTTTTTTAATATATCAGTGGTCAGCTGCATGGGATAAAGTGCCAGACCATAAAGCGCATCCGCACATTCCACGATCTCATATTCTGTTCCCGGATTGATCAGAATGACATCTTCCTCTATCATTCTGAAATCCTCATCTCTGTATCTTACCGTCATACGGCCTTCAAGGAGAAATATTAGCGTCAGCTCTATCCTTCTGACCGTTTCATTTTTGACGGCTCTTTTTACTGTATAAGATAAATTCTTAATTTCCATAATCTACACCATTTGTACAAGCCATACATCGCTTTTTACCATAAAGTAACCAATAACGTTTTTTATAAGCTCCGTACCCTGAACCAGAAAATAAACCGATACAATGCCCAGTCCTGAATAGTGGGCAAGTACAAATGCGATTGGGGCCATGATAACCCATGTAAACACCGAGTCAAATAAAAATGTAACCATTGTCTTTCCGCCTGACCTGAGCGTGAAATAAGAACAGTGGCTGAACGAGCAGAACGGCATCCATATTGCGGAAACTACGATGAACTTTGCCGCAAGGGCTCTGATATCATCATTGACATTGTAAATCTGCGGAAACAGTCTTCCGCATAAGAGCATTATCAATGCCATGACTATACAGCATCCCACTGAAAAGGCTATCATCTTGTTGTCTGCATCTTTTGCCTTCTCCAGCTCTCCCGCTCCGAGATATTGTCCCACTATAATACTTATGCAGGCTCCAAGCTGGATAAAGACTATATTAAAAAGATTTGTAACCGTATTTGAAATGCTGAGTGCAGTCAGAACCTCCATGCCGCGTACCGAGTAACACTGTGTTACTGCACTTACTCCTGCCGCCCAGAGGACTTCGTTAAGCATTAAGGGCGCACCTTTTATCATGATGGCCCTGAATATGTCCGAAGGCAGTCCCAGACCGGAAAAAGCCTTATGGAGATATCTGTTTGACTCTTTGTGCCTGTGTGCCCAGATAATTACGATAGCTGCTTCTATATATCGTGATATGACAGTCGCTATCGCTGCTCCTTCAACTCCGAGCTTCGGGAACGGTCCGAATCCAAAGATCAGGCAGTAATCAAGTATAACATTCGTCACAACGGCTGCCATTCCCGCAAGCATTGGTATAACAGTCTGTCCAGTTTCCTTAATATTTGTGGAATAAGCCTGATTAACCGCAAACGGAACCAGCCCCGCCAGAATAATTGCCAGATACTTCAGTCCATACGAGATCGCAAGGTCTTTCGAAAGAGTTCCGCCTGTCTCCGTAAGGTAGAGCGAGATCAGGAATCTCCCCTTTGCCATAAACAATGCAATACCGGCAATCGTTACGAGCAGTGTCGAGTAAAGCTTAAACCTGAAAGTATACATGTGGCCTTCATTATCGCCTTTTCCGAAATACTGTGCCCCGTATATACTTCCTGCCGAAGCCGCGCCGAAAATCGCAAGCGAAAAGACGAATACCAGCTGATTTACAGTTGCTACCGCGGATATAGCCTCTTCGCCGAGCTGTCCGACCATGATATTGTCCAGAAAGCTTACAAAATTTGTAATGGCATTCTGGACAATCATCGGAGTTGCCAGCATTATATATCTTTTATAAAAGCTTTTATCTCCTATATATTTTTTTCTGAGTTCCGTAAGCATAATTTATATCGTATTCCTTTTTAAGTATTTCTATGCCCCGTCATTTTACAATTTAAATGAGTCTACAATATCAACAAGCTCATTTGAATTTGAATTAGTCTCGTTAACAACATTCAGAACATCTGTAGACAGCCCGGCAACATCCGTAGTTTTTTCAGCAACGTTTGTTACCGCATTCGCTGCTTCTTCAACGGTATTCGAGATATCATTGATAGATGTTGCGATATTTTCCGTGGAATCGCTCAATTCAGATATCATGCTGCTGATGTCTGACATGGATTTATAGAAGGATGACGCATCTTCTTTGTACTGATCGCTCATCTGTATAAATGTATCATAATCAGCGCTGACATTCTTTCCGAGATAATCAAGCGTTGTATTCAGGCATTCCGTAATATTGTCAACAGAAGACTTAACTTCATCAACGATCGACATGATATTTGTGACCGTATCCGATGACTGATTGGCAAGATTTCCTATCTCAGTTGCTACAACTGCAAAACCTTTTCCGGCTTCGCCCGCTCTTGCGGCTTCTATAGAAGCATTAAGTGCAAGGAGGTTTGTCTGCGTTGAAATATCCTGTATTGCCGTAGCCATAACATTGATCTTCTCAACGGCCTTTGATTTCTCAAGAGCAGCTTCTCCCTGTTTTCTGATATTGATATACATCGACTCGGTTCGATTGCTTGCTTCAATGGTGCTCTCATGAAGTTTGATCGCCTTTTCCTTAACCTCATTCGCCATCTTTGCGCCGTCGTCAGCCATAACTACTATTCCTTCAGCGTTTTTCTTGATGCCGTTTGTATGCTCACTTATGAGGTTTGTAGATGCTGAGGTCTCTTCCATGCTGGCTGCCAGTTCTTCAGCCGTTGCGGAATTATCCTCATTTGCCGAGTTGATCTGTGAGGTAATATTAGACAGCTTGCTTGCATGATCCGCAAGAGATTCAGAAGTCGCAGATACTCTTTCAACCATACTTCTGAGTCCGCTCTCCATCTCAAGCGCAGCCCTTGCCATTACACCCGTTTCATCTTTGATATGGCTGATCTTCTCTAAATCATCAGCTACGGAGAAATTAAGCTTTCCGTTTTCTATGATGACTCTGGTAAGAATTTTAATAGGATTACAGATAGTTCCCGCAAACCACATCCCTGCAAAAATAAGAAGAGCTGCAAGAATTACAGAAACAATTATACTGATGTTTCTTACCTGGTTTATCTCAGCCATTATCTCGGGCTCGTCCGCAACCATGACGGTAACCCATTTATTCTTTTCCGAAACGAAGAATGCACTGTATTTTGAAACTCCGTTTTCATCAACATAATGATAAATACCGGATTCTTCATAATTACCGGTAGGGATTTGCTTAAGAAGGTTCTGAACAGAACTGTTAGTGACCTCTGTTCCGATTTTATCAGGTTTTCTATGATAAAAGAAAATACCCTTGGTGTCAATCACATAAATATAACTTGAAGCGATTCCTTTTAAGGATATTTCTTCCAGCGACGGCTTCAGTATATCATAGGTCACATTATCGATGCCTTCATGCTCTTCTCCAAGGATATCCACTTTCTCCGAGCTCAGTTTTGCAAGATCGAGCATATTGTTTTCCGTTGTTCTCTTTATGGCTTTCTTAGCCTGCGGAAGAATAAATAGTACATTCATGAGAAAGAACATTAAAACACAGACTACAACAAGGATAACGATCTTAAAATAGATAGAATTAACACCAAGCGAGTTTGTTTTCGCTTTTGTATTTGCATTTTCATTGTTTTCCATAAAAAAACTGTCTCCTTTCATGCATACTTACACTTCTCTATCTTTATCGGACAAATATTATACTTAATTTAGTAATTTTTTTGATGTTTACAGATAAATCCAATCCATAAAGCCCCTGAAATTGAAAATAAAATTCTTTAATCTTATGATTTTTATATGATTTTATTTTCATTTGTGATATTATTATCATAACTGTGATTAACGTAATATCCGTTGGTCAAAACAATTCTGGAGGAAAACTAAATGGCAGGTTCTATTTTAGGAACCATTTTTCGTGTCTCGACATGGGGAGAGTCCCACGGAGCCGCCGTCGGTGCGGTTATTGACGGATGTCCGGCAGGACTGCCCTTAAGCGAGGAAGATATACAGGAATATCTTGACAGGAGGAAGCCGGGGAAATCCAAATTCACAACTGCAAGAAACGAGGCCGACCGTGTAAGGATACTGTCGGGCGTGTTCGAAGGTAAGACTGAAGGGAGTCCTATTTCCCTTATAGTTGAAAATACTGACCAGCGTTCGAAAGATTACAGCAATATCGCTGAAATATACCGTCCCGGTCATGCAGATTTTACTTTCGATAAAAAATATGGATTCCGGGATTACCGCGGCGGCGGACGCTCTTCCGCAAGAGAAACGATAGGTCGTGTGGCAGCGGGTGCCGTAGCAGCTAAATTACTGGCAGGACTTGATGTTGAGATCGAAGCTTACGCTAAATCGATCGGACCTTTCACAGTACCGGATGATGCCGTAGATATAAGATTTTCAAGGGAAAATCCCCTTTGTCTTGCAGACAGGGAAACCTATGAAAAAGCTTCCGAATACGTCAGCAGATTAATCGAAGAAAAGGATTCAGCCGGCGGAGTAGTAGAATGCAGGATAAACGGGATTCCTGCCGGAATCGGTGAACCGGTTTTTGACAAACTTGATGCAGAGCTTGCTAAAGCGATGCTTTCGATCGGAGCTGTCAAAGGCTTCGAAATAGGTGACGGCTTTGAAGCTTCCGCGTCGAAGGGTTCCTTAAATAATGACTCTTTTATCTCAGAAAACGGAGTTATCGGTAAGGCTACCAATCATTCAGGCGGAACTCTCGGAGGAATATCGGACGGAAGTCCTGTTATCTTCAGGGCAGCGTTCAAGCCAACGCCTTCGATCGCACAGACGCAGCATACAGTCAACCGGAACGGCGAACATACGGATATCAATATAAGCGGAAGACATGATCCGCTTGTAGTTCCCAGGGCTGTCGTGGTTGTAGAAACAATGGCTGCACTCACTGTTGCAGATTTAATGCTTCGTAATTTAAGTTCACAATATACGCTTATAAAAGATTTTTACATGAATAAATAACTAAAGTCACGGAGGTAACTTCAAATGTCAAATGGTAAATATCTTGTTTACGGTGCCGGTTATACAAGAAATCTAAGAGATGGAATAAGGATTTTTGATTTTGATCCCGAAACAGGTCACGTCAGCTACAAAAATTCTATCGAGATCACTAATCCGTCATATATCACTATTTCACATAATAAGAAATTTCTTTATTCAATAACAGATGACGGAATCGTTTCATTCAGGCTCAATCCCGAAGACGGCAGTCTTGAAAAGCTGAACCTCGTTGATATCAACGGAATGCGCGGCTGCTATATCTCTACCGATTATGATGATAAGTTCATCTTTGTTGCAGGTTATCACGACGGAAAAGTTACCGTTCTTTCTCTTAATGATGACGGATCAGTAGGTTCGATTACCGACGAGATCTACCATAAGGGTGCCGGTTCACTCGTTGACAGAAACTTCCGTCCTCACGTTGACTGCGTAAGAATGACACGAGACAATAAGTTCCTCTGTGCTACAGACGTTGGAATGGATCATATAAAGGTTTACAGACTTGATCACAATACCGGTAAGCTTAAACTCGCTGATATCGTGCGTTGTGACCTTGATGCTGCACCTCACCACATTAAGTTCTCCCGTGATGGAAAATTCGCTTATGTTACCAATGAACTTAAGTGTACCATTGACGTATACAGCTACTCCTGTGATGAAGAGGATCAGCCCAGCTTTGAAAAGATCCAGAGCGTTCTTACAATAGATCATAATTCGTCAGAGAATGCATGTGCTTATGCAATTCAGATGTCTGATGACGGCGAATATGTTTATTGTTCAAATGCAGGTGATGACTCTATAGCAGCAATGAAACGTGATGCCAACAGCGGTCTGCTTACACCGCTCTTCGTACTTCCTATTTCAGGACGTTTCCCGAAGGACTTTGCCATTTCCGATGACAATAAATTCCTTCTCTCCATGAATAATGAGTCAAATACTATTTCTACATTTACAATAAACTACGATAACAATACTATTGCAATGAACGGACCATTCACAGATTTTTATGCAGGTAACTGCCTGATAATTCATAAATTGGCTTAATTTGAACTGTTCGGTTGCTGAAGTCAAACCCGTCCGATAAAATATCCTTTTATCGGATGGGTATTTTTACGAGGATTGAAAAAGAAGAAATGCACAACAAGCTTATAGACTTAATACACATATCAAAAAAATACGGCGAAAATATAATTCTGGATGATTTTAATTTATACATCCGTGAAAATGAATTTGTAACTCTGCTCGGACCTTCCGGCTGCGGAAAGACCACGACCCTGAGGATCATCGGCGGTTTCGAGACTCCGGATGAGGGTAAAGTCATGTTCCAGAATGAGGATATCACTTCTCTTCCTCCTAACAAAAGAGAGCTTAATACGGTTTTCCAGAAATATGCCCTTTTCCCTCATATGAACGTTGCGGACAACATTGCCTTCGGACTCAGGATCAAGGGCAAATCCGACCAGTATATCAAGGATAAGATCCGTTATGCGCTTAAACTTGTTAACCTTGACGGATACGAAGACCGCATGAGCGATTCTCTTTCCGGCGGTCAGCAGCAGCGTATCGCCATAGCCCGCGCTATCGTGAACGAGCCCAAGGTTCTCCTTCTTGATGAGCCTCTTGGTGCTCTTGACCTTAAACTCAGACAGGACATGCAGTACGAGCTTATAAGACTTAAAAATGAGCTGGGGATCACATTCATATATGTAACGCACGACCAGGAAGAAGCCCTTACCATGTCAGATACCATCGTTGTCATGAACCAGGGTTATATACAG
>CAJORC010000108.1 GCA_905236615.1 uncultured Lachnospiraceae bacterium | reverse complement strand
TCCCCATATTATTAACATCAGTATCGATACAGTGGTTCCCAGACGCGGAAAAAATCTGTAAGTATCCCTTTCCAGCAGACTGATGATTCCGACAGCAATTCCTGCAACGCTAAAAAGGCAGGACACAAAACCAATGGCACCCATTCGGCCGCCCGTGATTCCCCCTGCCTTTAATACTGATTGAATAACCGGAACAAACATCAGAACTGAAAGACCTCCGAGAAGTGATGCGAGCATCCCCTTCTCAGAAGGCTTACTTGTTGTAAATAAATAGCGTCTCTTTCCAAATCTGAACACTTAAAGTTTCTCCTCTGCTTCCTCAGATCAAAACAGAATCTTTGACTTGTTGCCAAAAAGCCTTCCGCCGCTTATCAGCAAAAGTATTCCGCCTGTAATTCCGCAGACTATCAGGATGATACCCAGCGTAATGTTGACTGCCGACGAAAATTTCATGGAGCTGTAAATTTTTTCATTGTCATTCATGTTATTTCCCCCGTTTTTATTTTATACCATATTTTTCATAATATGCATCAATAGCAGATTTAAGTTCGGCATCAATTATTTTTTTGCCGTTGACTTCATTGTTCATTAAGTATTCTATCACATCCGACATTTTTACGATAGATGTGGTTTTAAGAGAATATTTTTCCTCAATCTCGGCCAATGCGGATTTTTCCCCGCTGCCCCTCTCTTCCCTGTCAACAGAAACGCAGAGTCCCAAAACATCTACATTTCCCTGAGCCTTGATTATAGGAAGTGTTTCAGCAATGGAAGTTCCTGCCGTGGTAACATCCTCGATAATAACCACTTTATCCCCGTCAGAAATAGGGCTTCCGAGAAGAATTCCCGTATCTCCGTGATCTTTAACTTCCTTACGGTTAGAGCAGTAACGAACATCTGCGCCAAATTCACTCATCATAGCCATGGATGCCGTAACACTCAGAGGAATACCCTTGTATGCAGGCCCGAAAAGAATATCAAAATCTTTTCCGAATTTGCTCTCAATTGCCTTTGCATAATATTTACCCAGCTTTATAAGCTGACTTCCGCTCCTGTAAAAGCCCGTATTTATGAAAAACGGTGTCTTTCTGCCGCTCTTTGTGGTGAAATCTCCAAATTTCAGCACATTGCATTCCAGCATAAATTCGATAAATTCTTCTTTATATCTCTCCATTATTACACGCCTTTCGCACCATTAATATCAGCTATCATAAATTTTACAGCTTCTCTCGAAGCATCGGCATAATTTTCTGCTCCAAACTTAGCATACTCCTTATTTTTCCATGCCGCAATAATTCCTCTTGAAGAATTTACGATTGCTCCAAGGCCGTCAGGATTAAAGAAGCCTTTTAAATCCTCTGCTTTTCCGCCCTGAGCACCATAGCCGGGAACAAGAATGTATGCATGTGGCATAAGCTTTCTCAACGCCGCACCCATTTCAGGATAGGTAGCTCCCACTACACAGCCTACATTACTATAGTCTCCGTCCATTGAAAGGCTTCCCCATTCATTTACCTTATCGGCAACATGCTCATAAAGAGGCTTACCGTCGATCAGTCTGTCCTGAAACTCGCCGCTTGAAGGATTGGAAGTCTTCACAAGAACAAAGATTCCCCTGTCCGAAGCCTCGCATTCATCTACAAAAGGTTTGATTCCATCAGTTCCGAGATACGGATTTACTGTGCAGAAATCTTCATCAAAGGGCTTAAATTCCTTTGAACCCACTTTGATTTTACCGATATGGGCCTTTGCATAAGAAAGGGAGGTTGAACCTATATCTCCTCTCTTTACATCACCGATAACGAGGAGTCCCTTTTCATGACAGTAATCAACAGTCTTTTTGTATGCAGCAAGTCCCGGAAGGCCAAACTGTTCATACATTGCGATCTGAGGCTTGACCGCAGGGATCAGATCTGCAGTCGCATCAACTATGCCTTTGTTAAACTCCCATATGGCATCGGATGCTCCCTCAAGGCTCTCACCGTATTTTTCAAAAGACTTTTTTATTAAAAATTCAGGAATAAAATCAAGATTTGGATCGAGACCCACAACAACAGGTGCATTTGTTTCAGTAATTTTTTTGCAAAGCTTACTTATCATTTTTGCATCTTTTCCTTTCTTACTTGCTTATCTGCTCGCTAAAAAGGCGTATTCCCTTTTTGCGGTTTCGTCATCAGGATATGTCTTTAAGTAAGTCTCCATAAGTACAGCTGCTTTTTTGAAATCCGAAAGATATTCATAAGCAACTATCTCATTGTATTTAAGAGACTGCATTGTCTCATTGTCATTTGCAGCAATTCCCTGTTCAAAGGCATCCAGTGCTTCCTGGTAATTCTTATTTGTCATCTCACAGATACCAAGCTGATTGCAGATACCCGCATCACCGGGATTCTCTTTAATATAATTGCGGTAAAGCTGTGCTGCATAAGAAGTATCTCCAAGCGCTTCATATGTACGTCCGAGATAAAGAACGACCTCGGGTCTTCCGCCTTCTTTCTGGGCAGTTTCAAGGCAATCCCTTGCGCTCTCATATTCGCCTCTCCAGAAATAAAGCCTGCCCTTCTGGTAATTATTTAAGGAAGTAAGCTCCATGGCTGATTTCAAGTATGAATTGCCCTCTTCCTCATATCCGGCATTTCTCATCGATTCGTAAATATTTATATAAAGATCCGGATCCTTTGATCTGGCAGCTATTGCCGCATTGAAATCATCTACCGCACTTTCTTTTTTGCCAAGACCGAGTTCTGCCTTTCCTCTAAGATAATACACTTGTGCGTTGCCATTATCAAGGTCTAAAACCGCAGAACAGGTCTCTTCCGCACCTTCTTTATCTCCGCTCCTGTATTGTGCCACAGCAAGATATTCGGATATATCATATTCAAGCCCTGTTACATGTCCGTCAGACTCTGAAAGTGCCTTCTCAAGATAGCCGACCGCTCCCTCATAGTCAGAAAGACCCATGCTGGCTATACCCTTGCCCCTGAGAACAAGCTGGGCATCTTCGCCATTCTTCTCTGCCTCATCGAGCTTTGCCATGGCCTTTTTATATTCTCCAGTTTCTATAAGCGCAAAGGCTTCTTTCACTCCCTTCTCTTCATGGGGAAAACTGCATCCTGCGAGCAGTGCCGTTCCCATTATCGCAGCCGAAAGGAAGGAAAGTTTTAAACTTCTTTTCATTATTAAAAGTTCCTCCGGTATTTATGACGCATCATCAAGCTCTGCAAGCTTCTCTGCCTGTTCTGCTGCAGAAAGCGCGCCGATGACCTCATCAATATCCCCTTCCATGAATTTATCAAGGGAATAAATAGTCATATTTATACGGTGGTCGGTAAGTCTTGACTGTGGGAAATTATATGTTCTGATCTTCTCTGATCTGTCTCCCGTTCCGACCTGACTCTTTCTTAGTGAAGCTTCTTCCTCATGAAGACGCATCTTTTCAAGGAAATAAAGCTTTGCACGAAGTACTTCAAATGCTTTTGCTTTATTCTGAAGCTGTGACTTCTCATCCTGACAGGAAATCACTATTCCGGTGGGGATGTGGGTAAGTCTTATGGCCGAGTCCGTTGTATTAACGCACTGTCCGCCGTTTCCGGACGCACGGAATACATCGATCTTACAGTCTTTGGGATCGATATTTACTTCGACTTCACTCGCCTCGGGCATTATCGCAACAGTAACAGTTGATGTATGAATACGTCCGCCTGATTCTGTTGCCGGAACTCTCTGAACTCTGTGCACTCCGCTTTCATATTTCAAATGAGCATAAGCTCCTGCTCCTTTGACCATGAAGCTGACATATTTCATGCCTCCGATGCCTATAGAATCAATATCGGTAGTTTCTACTTTATATCCCTGTCTTTCGGAATACCTTACATACATTCTGTAAAGCTCTGCCGCAAAAAGAGCCGCCTCGTCTCCGCCTGCGCCTGCCCTTATTTCAATGATAACGCTTCTTTCATCATCAGCATCTTTGGGAATAAGCAGAAGCCTGATCTCATGTTCAAGTTCATCTTCCTGCTTTTTAGCTTCGTTCAGTTCTTCCTTAGCCAGCTCCCTCAGCTCGCCGTCTGTTTCGTTCTTTAAGATTTCTTCTGCGTCAGCAATAGCTTCCGCATTCTTTTTATAATTTCTGTATGCCTCGACTATAGGCGTCAGGGAACTGTGTTCCTTCATCAGTTCCATATAACGCTTTGAGTCCTCTGCAACTTTCGGATCGATAAGAAGACGATTAATCTCCTCATACTTCATTAAAGTGTCTTCCAGTTTTTCGAACATTTAACGACCCTTTCGTTTCCTACAAAATCTCTGATTACTTCTACGTTTATATAGCCTTCGTCCTCAAATATTTTTTTTACGGCAAATCCCTGATTATATCCGATCTCCACAAAGATCTTTCCTTCCCTGTTAAGGTAATCTTTTCCCTTCGCAGCGATCACCCTGTAAAAATCAAGTCCGTCCTCACCGCCATCCAGCGCGTTATGCGGCTCGTAGTCCCTGACCTCTTCCATGAGACCGTCAATGTCTTTTCTCTCAATATATGGAGGATTCGACACAATATAATCAAATTTTTCCCTAATATTCTCAAACAGATCGCTCTTTATAAAATGGGCTCCGATCTCAAGCTTCCATGCATTTCTGCCTGCAAGTTCCAATGCATAGTCTGAAATATCAGTCCCCACACCATGGATATTGTTCTTATATTTCATAAGTGAGAGAAGCACGCAGCCTGAGCCTGTACAAAGATCCAGCACACTCGATCCGTCCGGAACTTCAGCCATAGCTTCTTCTACGAGAAATTCCGTATCGATCCTTGGTATAAGAACATTCGGAGAAACTTCAAATTCAAGCCCCATGAAATCCGTCTTGCCTATTATAAGCTGTACCGGATAACGTGTTGCTCTTTTCTCAATAACCTGTCTGAACAACTCCTCGTCTTTCTCAGGCATTTCTTCATCGCCATGTGCCAGAATAAAGGTAAGTGTCTTTCCGGTTGCATGTTCAAGAAGAAGCCTGCAGTCTGTCTCAGCATCGGCTATTCCGACTTCACTCAGCCTTTTTTTTCCATATAAATGTGCTTCTGAATATTTCATGATCTTAACCCACCTGTCAGGTCTGACCTCTCAGGCCCTCAATTTCAGTTTTATCATCAATATCTGCATTTTCATCTGTTTTTACAGAAAAGTTCTCTGCCAGATACTTTTTCCAGTCAAAAATAGCCTCAACCGAAGCTATTCCCACTTTGATCATTTCGTCATCCGGTTCTGAAGTGGTAAGTCTCTGCATAAGCAGTCCCGGAACCGAAAAAGCCCTCACAAGAAAATTGTTGCTTTTTCCCGCAAGACGGATAAACTCAAAGGATACACCTGCAATAACAGGTACGAGAACAATTCTCATAACTATCTTCAATATCCTGCTGTCCGTCTGTATAAAAGCAAAGAAGATTATGGATATAACCATAACATAAAGCAGAAAGCTTGTACCGCAGCGTCTGTGCTCCCTTGATGCCGCACGGACATTATCAACCGTCAGGGGATTTCCGGTTTCAAGACAGTTGATGCATTTATGCTCTGCCCCATGATACATGAATACCCTTTTAATATCGTCCATCATGGATATTCCCAATATATAGATAACGAATATCGCCATCCTTATAAGTCCTTCTACAAGTGCGAGAAGATGGGGATTTTCGATATATTTCTTAAAAAATAACGAGGCAAAATAAGGAAGAACCATGAAAAGTCCGATGGCAAATATCATTGAGATTACCATAACTGCCCCGCCCATTGCCGAGTCAGCTGCTGTTTTCTCCGCCTTATTTCCTTCTTCATCCTCCATAAAATACTCCGTGGAAATGTTCAGAGTCTTCATTCCGAGTACAAGTGAATCGATAAAGCTGAATACACCTCGTACGAAAGGAATTTTGTAGACCGCTTTCGGAGCAATTCCTTTATATTCATCTGACACTACTGCCAGTTCTTTATTCGGCTTTCTGACGGCAACGGCATACTTGTCACCGTTTCTCATCATTACGCCTTCCATAACAGCCTGCCCGCCTATTCCCGAATACTTTGCGGGACATGAATTAGTTTTTTTCATCAAATAGCCTTTCTAATAAATCATGTCTGCCATTTGGCTTTATTATAGTAGAAAACGCCGCCGGAGATAACTCCCCAAGCGGCGTCTAAGTGCATAGAATACACAGTCGTCTGATCTTCGGCATGCACGCCGCGCATACATAAGTGCTGGCTGCCTCTTACTTGTTCATGCCATACTTCTTGTTGAACTTATCGATACGTCCATCAGCACGTGTAGCCTTCTGCTGTCCTGTATAGAACGGGTGGCACTTTGAGCAGATTTCAACGTGGATTTCCGGCTTTGTTGAACCTGTTGTAAAAGTGTTTCCGCAGTTGCATGTTACCTTTGCTTCATAGTACTTAGGCTGAATTTCTTCTCTCATTTTATTTTGTCCTTTCTCCCGTAGATTTCTAACCCGCGGTTCTTCCATAATATAATACTTAAGCTGCCAAAAAGCACAATATGCCCTAAACAGCTTTTTCATTTTATCATGGATTTATGTATATAGCAAGATATTTTTATAAACTTATAGGCACAGAAAAGCTGTCATCGGGGACCATTTCTTTCTCCAATCTTCGTGACCCTCGGATGTCAAGAGTAAAACAAAAATTTCTCAAAAAAATTTTAACAGAACTGTCAAGCAGGTGTCAAAAAGCCCGTATTTATGCAGTTTCTCCCAAAACCAGAGATTTCTACGGACATTAACCGTTCCAACACTCCCAGGTCAAAATTTGCCCTCTACCGCCCTCATACCCCCTCTTTTTGTCCTTATTATTTCACATGCCCTTTGCCCTCATTTATGAGAAATGACAGGTACAACCGCTTCATAAGGGCAAAAAATAAGGCAGGAGTGCTGCCATTTTGGCTTTTGCACTCCCGCCTATAAATCGGATCCATATAATATACACCTGGTGCACGAAAGCTCCAGACATAAAAAAAGAAAGACATAAGATTTGAACCTTACGCCTTTCATAAAATTGAACCATCTGAACTATCTGACGACTCAATCCAACCGTTGACATTCTATCACAACCTGACAGAAACGTCTATATCTTTTCACGCTTCTCCGGACTCTCTAGAACATGATCCATCTCCAATTCATAAAAATATTTGAATATCCTGGTGGGAAACTTCCTGATATATCTATCAACATCAGTTCAATGGATATTGTATTTATGGATGTAATCAGCAAATTTTTCTCTTGCCTCTTCATATCCATAATCCAGAAAATCATCCAGGTCTTGTCTTAGCTTTATCATTTGCTCAGTTTCAGTATCACCTAACTTGAGATCAGAATTTTTGACCTCAAGTTAGGATATTTTCCCCGTTGTATCATTTCCCCAATAATGATAAAATGAAATCAACCTAAGAGAAAGACATAAAGGCTCTTTTCCCGACACAGATACCTCCGATCTTGGAACTGTAGTACTGGAGCTCACGCTC
Source organism: uncultured Lachnospiraceae bacterium (assembly GCA_905236615.1). Lineage (GTDB taxonomy): Bacteria > Bacillota > Clostridia > Lachnospirales > Lachnospiraceae > NK4A144. The sequence continues at coordinate 40 of CAJORC010000108.1, read as the reverse complement.
TTAGTCTTCACCCGGACAGGAGGGAGTCCATATGTTGACG
>CAJORC010000107.1 GCA_905236615.1 uncultured Lachnospiraceae bacterium | reverse complement strand
GTTACGGGACTTCTTACAGGTCAGGACATTCTTGCACAGCTCAAGGATAAGCCGCTTGGAGAAAAGCTTTATCTGCCGGCAAATCTTCTCAGATCCGGTTCCGAACTTCTGCTGGATGATGTTACAGTCAGCGATATTTCGCGTGCTTTACAAGTACCTGTCGATATTGTAGAATCAGATGGACGTGATTTTGTTTTAAAAATAGTAGGAGTGTAAAATGAGTAAACCGATAGTTGCGCTTGTAGGGCGTCCGAATGTGGGTAAATCAACCCTTTTCAACGTGCTTGCAGGAGAGCGTATATCAATAGTAAAAGACACCCCGGGTATTACAAGGGACAGGATTTATGCCGATGTGAACTGGGGTGGACGTGATTTTACGGTAATAGATACCGGAGGAATTGAGCCGGATTCTAAAGATGTGATACTTTCGCAAATGAGGGAACAGGCTGAAATTGCCATATCCAGTGCGGATGTCATAATTTTTATCACTGATCTGAAAATGGGAATTTCCGATGCGGATGACAAAGTAGCTGATATGCTCAGACGTTCTAAAAAACCCGTTGTTCTTGCTGTAAATAAGGTTGATAATTATAAGCAGCAGGAACTGGAGGTGTATGAGTTTTATAACCTTGGAATGGGTGATCCTGTAGCGATTTCCGCAGGCCAGAAGACCGGTATAGGAGATCTTCTGGATGAGGTTATCAAATTCTTTCCTGAAAGAGAAGAGGGTGAGGAAGAAGATGACAGACCAAGGATCGCTATCGTGGGAAAACCTAACGTTGGTAAATCATCTATTATAAACAAGCTTCTCGGAACCAACAGGGTGATCGTTTCCGATGTCGCAGGAACGACCAGAGATGCTATCGATACAGAGATCATTCATGATGGACGTCCGTATGTATTTATTGACACAGCCGGACTCAGACGTAAGAATAAGGTTCATGATGAACTTGAGCATTATATGATACTCAGAACGGTCAGCGCTGTTGAAAGAGCTGATGTTGTTATGATCGTTATCGACGGAAAAGAAGGCATAACCGAACAGGATGCAAAGATTGCCGGAATCGCTCATGACAGGGGCAAAGGCTGTATTGTTGTCGTAAATAAATGGGATCTTGTAGAAAAGAACGATAAGACAATGAACGAGTACAGAAAAAAGATATTCTCTACTCTGTCATTTATGCCATACATGGAGATCATGTTTATTTCTGCAGAGACCGGCCAGCGTATGCATAAGATTTTTGAAGAAATCGACATGGTTATCAATAACTGTGCTATGAGAGTGCAGACCGGTGTTCTGAATGAGATCATGACAGAGGCTGTTGCCTTGAACCAGCCGCCGTCAGACAAGGGAAAGCGACTCAGACTTTTCTATATAACGCAGGCTTCTGTAAAACCGCCGACGTTTGTGATATTTGTAAACGATAAAGAACTTATGCACTTCTCTTATACAAGGTATATCGAGAATCAGATAAGAGAAGCGTTCGGATTTTCAGGTACACCGTTGAAGTTTATTATAAGGGAACGAGGGGATAAATAAAAATGTTAGCGAGAGTATGTTGTGTATTGATAGGCTATTGCTGCGGACTTCTGCAGACAGGTTATCTTTATGGAAAATTAAAGGGGATAGATATCCGTTCGGTTGGCTCGGGAAATGCCGGAACTACTAATATGCTGAGAACATTGGGACCGGGAGCAGGACTCATAACGCTTCTTTGTGATGCGTTGAAAACAGTAGTCGCAATGTTTCTGTCATGGCTTATATTTCATAAAAGTTATCCTGAAATGGCAGCTCTTCTCGGTCTTTATGCCGGAGCGGGGGCGGTTTTAGGCCATGATTTTCCTTTTTATATGAATTTTAAGGGTGGTAAGGGAATTGCCTGTACGGCAGGACTTGCTATCGGTCTGCATGAACCGGTACTCTTTGTCCTTGGATTCATAACTTTCTTTACTATATTTTTTACGACTCATTATGTTTCACTGGGATCTCTTGCGATTTATCTCGGTCTTGTGGTTGAGTCGATAATTATGGGTAAGATTGGATATGGCAGTATCGGTGCAATGAATTTCGGCAACAGGGTTGAATTCTATATAATACTTGTACTTTTGATGGCGCTTGCTTATTATCAGCACAGAGCAAATATCGTGAGACTTTTCAAGGGCTGCGAGAGAAGGACTTATCTTAGCAAGGAAAAGAATAAGGCTGAGGCGGAACGCTATAAGAAAATGATGGAAGAGAGACAGGCTTGATATGGCAGAAATTGGAATGATAGGAGCCGGCAGCTGGGGAACGGCATTAAGCTGGCTTCTTGAAAATAATGGACATCATGTAACGATATGGTCGGCCAGAGAAAATGAAATCTCTAAGCTGAAGGAATCAAGAGAGAACAGGGAAAAGCTTCCGGGAGTCATTCTTCAGGAAGATGTGACATTTACTTCGGATCTGAAGGAAGCCTGTTCTGATAAGGACATAATTGTTATGGCGGTTGCATCACCTTATTTCAGGACCACTGCCAGGGAAATGAAGGATTTTGTCCGTTACGGACAGCTTATAGTAAGCGTTGCGAAGGGAATAGAAGAGGATACGCTCAATACTCTTACTATGATCATAAATGAGGAGATACCTCAGGCTCAGACCGTTGTTCTTTGCGGACCGTCCCATGCGGAAGAAGTAGGTAAAGGCATGCCCACTCTTGTGGTTGCCGGTTCTGAGAATGAGCGTGATTCTGCGTTTGTGCAGGATATATTCATGAGTGATGTTTTCAGGGTTTATACATCAACTGATCCATACGGAATGCAGATAGGGGCAGCTCTTAAAAATGTCATTGCCCTTGCAGCCGGAATAATGGATGGAGTCGGTTATGGAGATAATACGAAAGCAGCACTGATAACTCGCGGAATTACGGAGATTTCAAGACTCGGAGTTGCAGCTGGCGGAGAAGAGTCTACATTTTACGGACTTACCGGTGTGGGTGACCTGATAGTTACCTGTGCTTCAACACATTCGAGAAACAGGACTGCAGGTTATCTGATCGGTCAGGGTAAAAGTTATGACGAGGCCATGGCTGAAGTTAAACAGGTTGTGGAAGGTGTTTATTCTGCAAAATCGGCCATGCAGCTTGCAAAAAAATATAATGTGGAAGTTCCCATCATAGAGCAGGTGAATGCTGTTCTTTTTGAGGGCAAGAACCCTAAAGAGGCGGTATTTGACCTGATGTGCCGTGACAAAAAAGAAGAGTGAAAATAAATAATAAGCGCCGTCGGAAGTAATTGCTTCTGGCGGCGCTTTTCAGATAATCCGTGTAAATGATTTATCGAACTGCAGCGAATACTTCGCGGACAAGTTCAGGTTTGTTCATGGCATAAACATGGATTCCGTGAACATCATGGTCAGCGAGGTCGATAGCCTGGCGGATGCAGAAATCGATACCTGCTTTCTTCATATCTTCGGGATTTTCACCATATTTAGCAATGATATCAGAAAGCTCCTTGGGAATAGAGGTGCCCGAAAGAGTAACCGTTGTTCCAAGCTGCTTTGCTGAAGTAATAGGCATAATACCGGCATCGATGGGAACGTTGATGCCTATTTTTGAAGCATTTTCCACGAGACGGTAAAAATAACTGTTGTCAAAGAAGAGCTGACTTATAAGAAAATCACATCCGGCAGAAACTTTCTTTTTAAGGTTCAT
>CAJORC010000106.1 GCA_905236615.1 uncultured Lachnospiraceae bacterium | reverse complement strand
TCCGCTGATGCACCTTTTAAGAAACAGTGCAGACCACGGACTTGAAACTCCGGAGGCGAGAGCTGAGAGAGGAAAGCCCGAGACAGGCTCCATCTTCCTCAATGCTTATCAGGAAGGAAACAACGTTACCATCGAAGTTGGTGATGATGGTAACGGTATCGACGTAGAGGCAGTAAGACAGAAGATCATCGACAGGAACTTCGCACCGGAAGAACAGGCGTTACAGATGACCGATAAGGAAGTTATCGACGTACTCTTTGACCCCGGCTTCTCAATGGCGAAGAAGGTTACGGATATTTCCGGACGAGGCGTTGGTCTTGACGTTGTTAAGAGTAATATCGAGCAACTCGGCGGTGATGTAGAGGTTAAGACAAAGCTCGGTGAGGGCTCGACATGGATAATCCGTCTGCCGCTGACACTTGCCATCATACAGGCACTCATGGTTCTGGTAGGAGGCGAGAAATATGCCATCGCACTTGGAAATATCCAGACCATAGAGAATGTTACAAAGGACGACATCAGACTTGTTGAAAACAGGGAAGTTATCCAGCTTCGCGGAACCGTTATCCCTATTATCCGTCTTTCGGAGATTCTTGATATCGAGTCAGTCAAGGAACAGGATGACCTCGTTATAGTAATCGTGAAGAAGGGTGAACAGCTGGCGGGACTTGTCGTTGATGAACTTGAGGGACAGCAGGAAATCGTTATCAAATCCCTGGGTAAGTATATCAAGCCAAGCCGTATCATAAGCGGTGCAACGATTCTCGGTGACGGTGAAGTCGCACTTATCCTTGATTCTAATGCACTTATCTGACAGGGGGGATGAAAGATGGCTAACGAAGTAGCTGTAATTAACGATTCTATACAATATATAGTTGTAGGATTAGGAATAGAGCAGTACGGAATCGATATAAAATACATAGACAATATCGTCCGTATGACGAAAATCACAAGGGTTCCAAAGGTTCAGCCCTATTTCAGGGGTGTTATAAACCTTCGTGGTGAGGTTGTTCCCGTAATGAGCCTCAGACTTAAGATGGGACTCGAGGACGACGAGATAACGAACAAGTCAAGAATAATTATCCTTAAGACCGAGTCAAATGCCAATATAGGCATACTCGTAGACGAGGTAAAAAAGGTTGTCACCATTTCCAACTCAGACGTTGAGAGAATGTCCCACGACAGAAAGAACGGCAACCAGACCTTCATCAGCGGTGTCGGAAAAGTAGAGGAAGGGCTTATATCGCTTCTCGACCTGTCGATGATAATCGATGATGAAGAATAAACAGCAATTAGTAGTGATCAGCAGTAATATTAGGTTTTTCTCGGGAATTTAGAATAACAGTACAGTGCGCCGAAAACACTTTTTGACACAATTAAAAATGCTTTTTTGTGGCAAAAAGTTTTTTCGGAAGTGCTGAACGTCACTATTATGGGAAGAGAAAGCGGGTAGACAATGGCGGAGTTTAATCTTGATAATGTTGACAATATGTACTTTGATGTGCTGAGAGAGATAGGAAATATCGGTGCGGGAAATGCCGCAACCTCACTTGCAAAAATGCTCAGTACAAAAGTAGACATGAAGGTTCCGAGAGTAGAGCTTCTTGACTTCAAGGAAGTCGGAGATGCAATGGGAGGCGCCGAGCAGATAATGGCAGGAATATACCTTGCCGTAGACGGTGATATACATGGCAGCATAATGTTCCTCCTTGAAGAAAAATCGGCACATGTCCTCGTGTCAAAGCTCATGGGCGGAATGTCAATGGGAGAGCATGAAGGATTCGATGAAATGGAGACTTCAGCACTTAAGGAAATTGGAAATATTATCACAGGTGCATATCTGAATTCGCTGTCAGAACTGACGAAGCTTACGATAGTTGAGTCAATACCGGATCTTACGATTGACATGGCCGGAGCGATCCTTTCTGTTCCGGCTGTGGAATTTGGAATGGTCGGGGATAAGCTTCTGATGATACAGACGTCATTTACTGATGACGTTGATCTGAATGGCTATTTCATTCTTGTACCGGATGTGCCGTCATATGGAAAGTTACTGAAAGCACTGGGAGTTATGCAGTAGGCAAAGCCGGAAAGCAGGGTACTTAAATGAGCGAACTTATAAAGGTAGGTATGGCCGACCTGAAGCTTTGTCCTAAAGATCAAGGCATAACTACTCTGGGGCTTGGTTCCTGTGTAGGAGTGGCTTTAGTGGATAAGATTACCCGTCAGGGAGGTCTGGCACATGTAATGCTGCCTGACAGTACGGCAATAAGGAACAACACGAATGTAGCCAAATTTGCCGACACGGGGGTGGCTGAGCTGGTGCGTCAAATGGAAGCTGTCGGTGCAAAAAGGTCAAGAATGGTTGCCAAGATAGCCGGCGGTGCACAGATGTTTGCATTCCAGAATAATTCGGCACTTGTTAAGGTAGGAGAAAGAAACGTTCAGGCTGTAAAGGCAAAGCTTAGAGAATTCGGAATACCGATACTTGCCGAAGATACGGGACTAAACTTTGGACGGACCGTGGAGTTTTTCCCGGCGACCGGAGATTATGTGATAAAAGCCGTAGGAAAGCCGGTTAAGACGATATGAGCGGAGAAAAAGACAGCAGGAAAAACAAATCAAAGGACATAAGCGTGAACAGCAGTCCGGCAAAAGATACAGAAGAAAATGCGGAAAACGCTGAAGGGCAGGCGGATGGTTCAGGAGTCAGAGAAGAATTAAGTCATCTGAAAACCAAGACCATCCCTGCTATTGTCATGCTCCTTGGCGGACTGGCAACATCAATCCTGTGTTTTGTCAGACAGTATAGTGTTCTTTGGACTTTACAGCTTGTTTTTCTTTCGCTGGTTGTTTTTCTTATATTTGGGGGAATAGTAAAACTTGTACTCGACAGGATTACCTTAAAGAAGATAATCATAGTTGATGTCCCCGAAGATGAGGAAGAGGCGGAAGAGAACGGCGAAGAAATGGAAGAAGGCGAGGAAGTCAATACGGATGGGGAGTCCGGAGATTTCTGAATGATATATATCCAGGGTGAAAATATTGGAGAGGATAAATTATGGATGAGGCCGCAAGGCGGAAGTTATGGGAGGATTACTCTGAAGCGAAATCCCCTGAACTTCGGGAGAAGATTATAATTGAATACGCTCCTCTCATAAAAGTGGTTGCAGGACGGCTCAGCATATATCTGGGATATAATGTTGAGTATGATGATCTTGTGGGTTACGGAGTTTTCGGACTTATAGATGCGATCGATAAATTTGATGTCGAAAAGGATGTTAAGTTTGAAACATACGCATCGCTCAGGATCAGAGGGGCAATTCTTGATCAGATCAGGAAAATGGACTGGATACCGCGTAC
>CAJORC010000105.1 GCA_905236615.1 uncultured Lachnospiraceae bacterium | reverse complement strand
TTGAGATCGGTCGCACTCGCAGCAGTTATGGGAGAGACTGTATATATTGTTGCGGCAGAAAGCTGCAGTTTCAGCCCTTTCAGGATATTTTCATCCATGTCGCTTCAGGACAGCATAGTTAAGGGAGAAAGCTATTATATGGCGGAGATACGTGCCATGAAGAGGATACTCGATGCTGTCGGAAGTCAGGACGAACTGCCGGTAATGTGTTTCGTTGATGAGATACTTAAGGGTACGAATACTATCGAAAGAGTTGCGGCAGGAGCACAGATCCTAAAGAATCTATCTTCATCAAACTGTCTCCTTTTCGCTGCCACGCACGATATAGAGCTTACATATATGCTTGAAAAATATATGGATAATTACAATTTTTCTGAAAAAGCCGATGACAGTGGGATCAGCTTTGATTATATCCTGAGACGGGGCAGAGCCGAATCACGCGATGCGATAAGACTTCTTGAAATGATGGGCTATGATGAGCACATTACAAAGGATGCGTTTAACTCGGCAGAAACATATGTAAATACCGGAAACTGGGAAAAAGTCTGAATGATGGAAATATTGCAATCTTTTGACTTATGTAGTACGATGATTTCATGATAAATAATAACGTAACATCAATTATTCAGGGAAGAGAAAGTCTTTCCGTTAAGGAGCGCACTGCAATAGCGGTGCGCTTAAGTATTCCTTCGATAATAGCGCAGCTTTCATCCATACTTATGCAGTATATAGATGCGGCAATGGTGGGAGCGCTCGGTGCGGATGCATCTGCGGCCGTAGGTCTGGTATCGTCAACTATCTGGCTTTTTGATGCGATAGTGATGTCATGCATATACGGTTATTCCGTGCAGATAGCACATGCTGTCGGTGCAGGGAAAAAAGAAGAGTCGAGGAGCATATTTTCAGAGGGTATTAAGGTTAACCTGATTTTCTCGGTCTTTATGGCGGTTTTGGGGGTGCTGTTGAGTTTCAGACTGCCTTATCTTCTCGGAGGAGATGAGAGTATAGCAGGGGATTCGATTAAGTATTTCCTGATCGCAGTTCTTATACAGCCGATATTTGCAATGGATTATTATACCGCATCATGCCTCCAGTCTGCCGGAAATATGAAGATAGTAGGTATTCTTGAGACTTCGAAGTGTTTTCTGGATATGATATTTAACTTTTTCTTCATTTTCCCTTCCGGCGTGAAGCATCTTGGAGCTTTGTCTTTCTACAGCCCGGGACTGGGACTTGGCGTGGCGGGTGCGGCGCTTGGAACGAGTGCAGCAGAGCTGGTAGTATGTACGATAATGCTGTTTGAGGCAATGTTCAGGACTGACAGCTTAAAACTGGAAAAAGGACAGAGACATCCGATAAGGAAGAAAACACTGTCTAAGGCTTTGAAGATATCGATTCCTGCAGCAGTTGAAAATGCGGCACTCAGCGGAGCACAGATATTTTCAACAAGGATAGTTGCCCCATTGGGAAATATTTCCATTGCAGCGCATTCATTCGCAATTACCGCAGAAAGCCTCTGCTATATGCCGGGGTATGGACTTGAAGCTGCTGCAGCTACTCTTGTGGGACAAAGTATCGGAGCGGGAAGATCAAAGCTTGCAAAAGGATTTGCAAATGTGACGGTAGCTTTAGGAATGGTGATAATGACGGCTGCCGCTGTTCTGATGTATTTTATAGCTCCCGGCGTGTTTGCATTTCTGACTCCGGACAGCGGAGTAAGGGAACTTGGTACAGCCGTTCTGAGGATTGAACTTCTGGCAGAACCGTTTTTCGGAGCCTCTATAGTAGCTGCCGGAGTACTCAGGGGAGCAGGAGATACACTGGCATCAAGTATCATTCATCTTTTCAGCGTATGGGTTGTCAGAATCAGCCTTGCATGTATTTTAGTGGGAAAATACGGATTAAGAGGCGTCTGGATCGCCATGTGCATAGAACTCATTTTCCGCGGAATACTCTTCCTTATCAGGCTGAACAGCTTGAAATGGAGCAAATTTGAGAGAAAGGGATAAGGTATTTTTATGAAGGAAATCGCGATTAGTTCAATTGAAGGCATAAAAATAGGTCAGACAGAAAATAAAGAGGCGGCTACAGGCTGTACTGTCCTGATCTCGGAAAACGGAATGAAGGCCGGACTTGATGTAAGGGGCGGCGGTCCGGCATCGAGAGACAGCCAGCTTCTGAATCCGCTTATGGCTGCACAATTTGTTCATGCCATAGTTCTTGCCGGAGGAAGCGCCTTTGGTCTGGGTGCAGCGAACGGAGTCATGGAATTCCTTGAAAAAAAGGGAATAGGTTTCGATGTGGGAGTGACAAAGGTACCGCTGGTTGTCCAGTCCGACATTTTTGACCTGACAGTAGGAGATGTCAATACAAGACCGGATCCGGCAATGGGCTATGAGGCTGCCCGTATCGCATTTGAAGGCGGCAACTACAGAGACGGTAATTTTGGTGCAGGATGCGGTGCAACTGTTGGAAAATCTTTAGGAATGGAATACTGCATGAAGAGCGGGATAGGCAGCTATGCAGTACAGACAGGTGATCTGAAGATCGGAGCGATAGTTGCAGTCAATGCGCTTGGAGACATTTTTGACTATAAAAACGGCAAAAAGATCGCAGGTCTTCTGGCAGAGGACAAAAAGTCATTCAGAAGCAGTATTGAACTTATGAAGTCATCGATAGAGCCTGTAGATAATAAATTTGTCGGAAATACAACGATCGGTGCAATAATAACAAATGCGGACTTTGATAAATCCGCACTCTGTAAGATAGCGGGGATGGCTCATGACGGCTATGCACGCTCAATCAATCCTGTCCACACATCTGCTGACGGAGACAGTATTTATGCCCTGTCTGTTGGAGAGCTTAAAGCAGACCGTGATCTTATCGGAACTTTAGCTGCTGAAGTTATAAGTGAGGCGATAATAAGGGCTGTGGAGACGGCGGAAAGCGCTTATGGATTTATTTCAGCATCTGATTTGCGGAAGACTGATTAGTATGGTATAATCACTTCTAATTTTTGTTTATCAGAGAGGGAAAATTTTTCATGAATAATAATACAGATAAGAAGAACGGAAGACTTACCACAAATATCCTGCTGGCATGCATTCTTGCTGTTGTACTGGCTGTTGCGGTATTTGTGGTAAAAACTGAGATCGGCAGGATGGGAACAAAGGCAGAATCGTCAACAGAAGAGTCTTCGATAACGATCGGAGAATCAAAAGAAGGTTCTGAGGAAGAATCCGAAGATAGTGAGAAGGAAGAAAAAACTGAATCTTCCGTTGAAGACGATTCCGAGGAATCGGAAGAGGACGAAGAAACTGAAGAAAGCGAAGAGACTGACGAAAGCGAAGAAAGTAAAGAAAGCGAAGAAAGCAGCAAAACAGAAGAGGCTGATAAAAAATCTGACAAAGATAAAACTGAAAAAGTCAAGAAGATAAGCTTAAAAGAGTTTACAAAGAATAATGCATCATTACCTTTTGAGAAAGATGATGATGACCTGATAATTGCATTTGATACGGATGATACACTTCTTGTTCCTTCATCGGATGAAGAGATTGAGGGTGCCATAGAAGCTATTAATCATTTGGAGGATAACGGCTATCACTGGTGCATCATTTCAGCAAATGCCGATGATGACAAGCCGACAAGAATTAAGGAGAATATACTGGATCTACTTGATTCCACAGACCATTATCTCGGATTTTATATTGTAAATCCGGGACGTGACCGTTATATATGGTGTAACGAAAACAAGGTAGACGTTCTGGTTGATGATAATCAGGATACAGCAAAACTTGCAGAGGATTATCTTTTCCAGACACTTCTGGTAGATGCTTCGGGTGTAGATGAGACTAAATATGTTCATCCCATGAAGGGTTCATCACCCTATAATGGCTTCAGAAGCTATCTCAGGTCAATAAAGATGTTGAAGAACCTTTAAAATAAATCTTCTTTAATAGTCTTGAAGTATCATTCTGATTTTGATAAGATAGTTAGGATGTGCTGTGTATTGAATTAAAAGCAATATTAGTCGCACATAAAGTATTAGATCAGGAAGGTAGAAGGAGAAATGAAATCCAAAGGAACTAAGGGCGGTATATTTGTATTTTTACTTATTACGCTCCTGCTGGGACTTCTTGCCGCATTCGGCTTGGGAAACCAGCTAAAAGGTATCAGAGAAATGCGCTTCGGTATTGATATTCGAGGCGGTGTTGAGGCTGTATTTAAGCCGGAAACAGATGAGGCGGTTACATCAGACGAACTTGATTCAGCGCGTTCGATCATTGAGACACGTCTTGATGGTGAAAATATAACCGACAGAGAAGTTACCATAGATAAAGATGGTGGCTATATCATAGTAAGATTCCCGTGGAAGTCGGATGAGAAAGACTTCAACCCGGAAGCTGCAATTTCGGAACTCGGTGAGATGGCACAGCTTACATTCCGTGATCCCAGCGGAAACGTTATGGTCGAGGGTAAGAATGTAAAGTCTGCAAGTGCGGAAGCCCGTACAGAGAACGGAATTACAGAATATGTTGTATCACTTGTATTTGATGATGAGGGTGCTGCAAAATTCCAGTCTGCTACAGGAAGCCTTATCGGTCAGCAGATGGGTATCTACATGGATGAGACCCTTCTTTCAAATCCCGTGGTTCAGTCTGAGATTTCAGGCGGAGAGGCTGTTATCACAGGAATGGACTCTTATGAAGAGGCAAAGAGTCTTGCTATAAAGATCAATGCCGGAGCACTTCCGTTCTCACTTGAGACACGAAGCTTCAGCACTATCAGCCCTTCACTTGGTGCTAATGCACTTGAAGTAATGATTTATGCAGGAATCGCAGCATTTGTACTTGTATGTCTTTTCATGCTTGCATATTACAGACTGTCCGGTTTTGTGGCATGCCTTATGCTTGCGTTCCAGATGCTCTTACAGCTTCTCGCAGTATCGGTTTCACAGTATACACTTACACTTCCCGGTATTGCAGGTATCATCCTTTCGGTAGGTATGGCGGTTGACGCGAATGTTATCATTGCTGAACGTATTTCCGAGGAGCTTGCCAAGGGTGAGACAATCAAAACTGCCGTATATTCAGGTTATAAGAAGGCATTTATTGCGGTTCTTGACGGTAATATAACAACTGCTATCGTTGCTGTTGTTCTTATGATAGCCGGTACGGGAACAATGATCTCGTTCGGTTTCACACTTCTCGTAGGTGTACTTGTAAACTGCTTTATCGGTGTTCCGGTATCAAGAAAGGTTATGAATTCACTTCTTGCATACAGCGGACTCAATAAGGAAAGCTTCTTCAAGCCTAAGAAAGAGAAGAAAGAGTTCAAGCTCTTCGAAAAGAAGAAGATCTTTCTTATCATTTCAGGTCTTGCATTTGTTGCAGGTATTGCAGCTGTTGCTGTAAATGGTGTTAAGCTTGATACACAGTTCAAGGGCGGTACTGTTCTTGAATATTCACTCAGCCAGAATGGTATTGATGATGCAGCAGTTAAGGCTTCTGTTGATGCTGCAGCAAACCGTAATGCAACTATCCAGTTGTCAAAGAGTGCAGGAAATGATATTACAACACTTGTTGTTACCATGACAGGTAATGAAGGTCTTACTCCTGAACAGCTTACAGAGGTTAATAAGGCTGTAGGAACCACTATAGGTGTAGATAATCTTGAGCCCAGCCAGACATATGTTGTTGAGCCTTATATCGGTGCTAAGGCATTACGAAATGCTATTATTGCCATAGTTGTTTCATTTGCCCTTATTCTTCTTTATATCGGTATCAGATTTGCAGCTCTTTCAGGACTTTCAGCAGGTCTGACAGCTATACTGGCACTGCTTCACGATGTATGTATCGTAGTATTTGTCTTTGTTGCTTTCGGAATTCCTGTAGGTAACTCTTTCGTTGCAGTAGTTTTGACAATTATCGGTTACTCTATCAACGATACTATCGTTGTTTACGACAGAATAAGAGAGAACAGAAATGCTCATACAAGCATGCCTTATCCGGAGCTTATCGATAAGAGCGTGACTCAGGTTATCGGACGTTCGATCAATACTTCAATAACCACGATTGTCTGCGTAATCATTATTCTTGTCGCAGCAGTAATGTACAGGATAACTTCAATTTATGAATTTGCTCTTCCTATGACCTTTGGTCTTGTAAGTGGCTGCTACTCATCACTCGGTATTGCAGCAACTCTCTGGGGCATCTGGAAGACAAGAGGATCTAAGAATTAATATGATTTTTAAGTATTTAACAACTTTTTTAATCTCGATGGTACCGCTTATTGAGCTCAGAGGAGCAATTCCGTATGCAGTTCATGCCGGAATTCCTACGTTTCATGCAATTGTGATCGCTGTTATAGGAAATATGATACCGGTTCCTTTAATTTATTTTTTCGCCAGAAAGGTTCTTGAATGGGGAAGAGATAAAAAATTTATCGGTGGTTTCTTTACATGGTGTATCAATAAGGGAGAAAAGTCCAGTAAGGCACTTAAATCCGACGGAAGAGGCGTTTTCATAGCACTTGCACTCTTTGTCGGAATCCCGCTGCCGGGAACCGGTGCATGGACGGGTGTTCTGGGTGCAAGCTTTTTGAATCTTGGATTTAAGAAGAGCACGGCTGCTGTACTTTCAGGAGTTTTACTGGCAGGAACCATAATGACTGTTTTATCATTTGGTTTTGCAAGTGCATTCAACAGTTTAATAGGTTAAATATTAAAACATTTTGATGTTGTTATTTTCAGCATCAAAATGTTTTTTTAATTCATAGGAAATTGCGTTGCAATCCCCTATGAATTAAAAAACGCACTTTGTGCGTATGATGCGACGCGCGCGGATAG
>CAJORC010000104.1 GCA_905236615.1 uncultured Lachnospiraceae bacterium | reverse complement strand
TTTCGATCATAAAAGAACTGCAAAAGACCGGGATAACAATATTACTGGTAGAACAGAATGCAAAAATGGCGCTTTCGATCGCAGACACAGCTGCCGGAATTGTAAAGTATATGCGTAAAGAAGATAAGAGGCGTTCTGCATATTATCATTACTATACAGATGAAGAATGGCGTGATGTAAACGGATATGATTTAAGTCTTGATACGTCAAAATACGGAATTGATGGAGCTGTTGAAATTGTAAAACAAATGATACCGATAATCTTGCGTAAGTAATATGAAAAGCACGGGAATTTGCAGCTCCCGTGTTTTTAAGGATACCCATCTGGATTCGCATAAGGCTTTTGAAATGACCGGAAGAATACTAAAACAGCCGGCAGTGATTGTACAAATATCAACACATGTGCATAAAAATGTGGATAACTTGTTAATATACCGTTGATAACTAAGAGGTAGGAGAACTATCAGAGATAGCTCCTGCCTCTTTTATAAGGAGACAATCTATTCGAATGCCGGAGCTATCGCATAAACCCTTGTGGGGAATCCGGTTCCGTTTTTAAGCTTTGGAAAGCCGATAAAAATAATGGAACCTGTTGCGGGAAGCTGGTCAAGATTTCGCATAACTTCAATCTGAATCTTATCTTCAGCAAGAATATACTGTTCACCGGGATAGGGATATGAGTCTTCAACTGTTGTTATGGTTGAAGGATCTGTATCTGCCGTTTCATGGCCTATAGCACCTATATTTCTCTCATTGACCAGAAACTTTATTGCTTCGATATCCCAGCCGGGATAATGGGGCTGTCCGTTTTCATCTTTATTTTCAATATCGTCTTTTTTATACCAGTCTGTACGGAATGCTATAAATGAATTCGGAGGGATCGTTCCATGTTCTGACTCCCAATCTATTATGTCATCGACTGAAAGTGTATAGTCGGGATTTTCTTCACACTCTTTTGATTTATCAATTACAACGAGCGGATAGACAAGTTCCTTCAGGGATATCTGGCTCATATCTCTGCCTTCTTCATGAAAGTGGACGGGAACATCGGTATGAGTACCATACTGGCTTGCTACACTCCATTGATGGCATCTCATCGGAGCAAGTTTTTCCTCCTGTGTTCCATCGGTATAATCAAATAAAAGCTCACCGGTCAGTGGCTTAAAACCATACCAGTGCGGCGTTTCGGGACTCAATTCATGAGTAAGATCGATCCATTTGTATTCCGGGCTTTTAAGGGACTTTACTAAATTCCATAATTTATTTGTATCCTGCATAAGCGACCTCCATTCGTTTTTTTATATTCGTAATTCTAGCAATTTCTTTAAATGGAGTGTTAATTGTATTTATTTATAGTTGTAATAAGATTAGGTAAATTCAGCCGTATAACAGATGGAAAAATCCTGAAATATCAACAAATGTGTATAAGTTGGTGGATAACCTGTTAATATACCGTTGATAACTAAAAGAGTCGCTTGGAAGATAATCCGCTTGACAGTGAAGTAGAAAAACTTTATACTTTCACCATAGGCAAAGGGGCTTATGCATATCCGCATAAGCCCTTTTAATAGTTTAATAATAAATCGAGACAAGGGCGTTTCATCGTATTTAACGATGAAGCGCTTTTTTTCGTAGGATGTGGAATGATCGGAATGAAAGGGCAGAAAATATGGATGTAATGGAATTGTGTAAATATTCGGAATCGGCAAATAAGCTTTTGGCCAGATCAGGGCTCTGAACATGTTTATCTCCGACATATATCATGAAAAAAAGATCATAAGTGATGGAATCATCCCGGAAGCTGATTTGTTTAAGAATGTTCAGGAACAGCTGTATGAGAGCCTATGACTGTCAAACTGATGATGGTCATGGGCTCTTATTACATAAGAAGGACGAAGATCAGAAGTCACTGCATACTTTGGCTTTTCCGCTTTTCTTTGCTTTGTATAGAAGCGCATCAGCCCTGTCTATTGTATCTTTCACATTTTCATTTGGAATATATCTTGTCGTTCCTACACTGATAGTAACAGGGATTTCTTCATCAAATCCATTTTTAATCTTATTCAGGATATTTTCGGCGATTTCCTCTATTTCCTGATCCGTATGACCTGAAATCAGAAGCATGAACTCTTCGCCGCCCCATCGACCTGCTTTTGCATCGGGAATCGTATTTATATACTCAGAAAGAATCCGGGAAAGAGTTTTAAGAATATTATCACCTTTTGTGTGTCCATAACAGTCATTTATTTTCTTGAAGTTATCAATGTCAAACATGATCAAATGCCAGTTACAGGCTTCATCTGATGATATATTTTTTTCGTAATGATCATATATAATGCGTTCGATAGCTCCACGGTTAAGCACACCCGTAAGTGCATCATGAGAGGCCTTATACAGCATATCATTCAGCTGGTTATTTTTTTCAATAAGTTCCTCGCTTATTGTATTGATAAACAGTGCCAGCCGTGCTGTCATGGGAAAATCTATATCATTTTCAGTTTTTTCCTCATCAAATTTTACCTGCTTTACCGCGTTCCCTTCCCGCATGGCAACAGTCACTATTGAAAGATTATTCAGGACGGTTTTTCCCTTATAGCGCATGATCTCTCCCAACGCACTAAATCCCGTAGTCTGCAGATGTTTTGAAATGACTGATATTTCAATATCTTTCTTTTCTGACCAGAAAAGTTTCCGTCCCAGACAATTGATAATACTTACAACTTCAGGGGCGAAATCGCGTATCTGTAATGAATTTTTCCGTGTATGTTCGACGATCATTCGCGGATCACCATAAGTGAGCCTGATACTGCTTCCCTGTGGAATAGCGGAAGACATAACGATAGAACCGTCCGGGTTGACGGATTTTGCATGCCTTATATATGTAGTTTCATTACCGATCTGAACCTCACAGGGAAATTCCAGTGCATCATAAAAGAAACTTTCATTATTCTTTATATGAAGGTAATGCTTGTAAATATCATAGGCGGGTTTATTTTCTATTTCATATACCACATCATTTTCGGATTTTGTTACTTTAAGCGGATAACCAATAGCCTTCCAACCCATCAGCCTGTCTGTCTGGATATTGAGGTTCTTCCCGCAGTAGAAAACAACAACTGAGCCATCAGAACTGTCAGGGGCATCATTTGCAAATACAAATGGTGCATGCTTATCATCGCCAACTGCAAAACCGCCAAACACTTCAACGTCTTCCGGAAGCATATCAATTATCCTGATTTCATCTTCAAATTTCTGATATGGTGCAGAAGTCAATATCTCTATTGCTTTAAGTTCAGGAATACTTCTCAGAAAGCTCAGGCGTTCGGAACTTCCTTTTTCCTTTCTTTTATAGACAGCAACTGCTTCTACCCTGCTTGTCGCATCTTCAAAGATCATGGCCGTTACGATAATGTCTTCATCCTGTATATGTCCGTCAAATATCTCACCGGATGCACTGCACCCTACTATCGAAGCTCCCGGAAGTTCTCTTAATAAGATATTTCTTATAAGATCTGAATGCTCCCTCGCTCCTTCTATATCATATGGAATATATATATGGAATAATGCCTTAAAATTATTTCGCTTAATGTCATCTGCCCAATTTTTTATAGTGCTTTCAAATTCGCTATTAAAGGTGGTTTGTAATAATTTCATGCAATTTTCTCCTAATCAGAATTACACCTTTATAAAATTTTTTTTGACCGCATCCCTCTGTCTTATTATATTCCCAAACTCGTAAATCAATCAATGAAAAAGAGTATAAATCCCGAATTACTGTTAGTAAAAAGTTACAGTTCACACAGCTCTGCGCACTTGCTGCGCTGAGCGTAAGAATACATAAAGCAGGAAACTGGGATTTGCCCCATTGCCGTA
>CAJORC010000103.1 GCA_905236615.1 uncultured Lachnospiraceae bacterium | reverse complement strand
TCCTGTTTGGTTGTAATTAACTTATGAGAATATTCTACAAGCTTCTATGCCTTTCCACGAGCTTCAGATGTTTTACAATGGTCAGATTATATTTGACTTTTCTATCTAATAAAAGCACATAATAAAAGAGCAGAGTTCCATATTGTGGATTTCTCTGCTCTTCGTTATATATTATTCCTTACCCATCCTATGCCTTAGCCGGAGTAAGTAGTGAAATAACATACTCCTTCGTCACATTGTACTTTTTAATAATTCGAGCAATAATATCCTCATCTGACTCGCCATACTCACGATAAATGTCAATAGCACTTGTGATCTTCATTCTTAAATCTCGGTTTTCCTGCGCTAAACACATATCAACACCTTCTTCCTTTCTATCAAATTCCAAATCCAATTTTGCAGCTTCCTTGATAAAAAATGCGGCATCCGTATCAATCTTTCTATGATTTGTTCCCTCTATAATCTTATCGGCACAATCCTTCTGATGCTTTATAATCTGCATCGCTATACCCAAGTCAGTATGGAACTTTTCAAAATCATCTTCTGCCATATCTGCTGCCGAAATCAGATTAAGTTTATAGTCATTCAAAAAAGGAATAATTCTTTCATCATCTATATCCAACATATCAAAAAGGCTTCTTGGACCATCCCAAGGTTCTGCACCAACATAGATAACCGCTGTAATTATAGGTATCAGCCTATCAGTCTTCTTAAATCCTGATAAAAATTCTTCACTGGTGAGCTTTATCTTCAGGACACCATCCTCCGAACAAAGCTCAGCATCTTCCTCTGGTTCACCGTTTTTCTTCTTGAATGACTTTCTTGCCTCCTCTACCTGCTTAGAATAACCAATCCAATCATAGAGTCCATCCTTTACAGGCATAGCATAGTGAATCTTGCCCTGTATCTCGGCCCCAAGAATCACATATATTTTTCGCCCATCAGTCATAGCCTCCCAAATCCGAAGTAAGTCTCTATACTTCTGAACAGGAAGATGTGCGTTATTTCCATACGGTACCGCTATCTGTGAGATATCCATCTCCTGTAAACTATCAGGGTTGATAACCTGCTCACCCTTATAGAGAAGAAAGTTAAAAGCATCTGCAAATGCCTCTTTCTTCCCCAGATATTTTTTTGCTTCAATATCAAGTGCGCCCACACGCCACCTCCATAATATTGGCAACTTTCCAAGCGCCCATTTCTTAAGCCGATTGTATCACAATCACTTGTTTGTTGCCACTTTTTTATTTTTCTTGATGTAAGCTATACCAAACCATGCAAGAAAGATATCAATTCCTCACTGCACTCTGATTTTTTTACAATATATGTGATATTACTTCCCTACATCGGATAAAAATGATTTTTTGTCTCGATCACCTTGTAAAGATTTTCATATTTAATGTGGCTATTCCCCGTTTTACTTAATACTTCAAAATAATCATCATAAAAACTGAAATGGACATTTGTATTCTGTATTGATTTATTTGTGTTAAAACCTGCCCGTATCTGCCTTTCCATAATGACTGCAATTAAAGGTGGATATATTATTCCAAGCAGTACAGCCAGCCTTCCGGTATCGGTACGTCCATTAGCTAATAATACAATTCCAAGCACTATCAAAAGCACTATGCAGGTCATGAATATCCACACTTTCTTTGTATGAAACCACACTCCCCATGCAGCTCTTCTGCATTCGTCCAATGTATAAACCGACTCTGTTTCCAAAAACATATTCTCATTGCTCCTTTTACTGTTCTCCGATTCTCGGCGCCCTGACACCAAAGTACTCCTCGTAATCTATTTGACTTTCCCTTATGTGCATATATGATGTCACATCACAATAGAATTTGAAATATATCTCTGATATTTTTACGTTTTTGTCAAAAATTTTGTAATCAACTTCTTTTCCGTTTTCGTCTATACGATATATCCTATAGGAACCATCTTCTCGTTTTTCAAGATTTATAGCATCTCTTTTTGGTTTATACATAGAATAGAATTTTGCATCACAGTATTTTTTCATTCGATCTATAAATACTTCTTCTGACTCTATATCATAAAAATACTGAATATATTCATAATGCACTTTATTTCTAAATGCGGATCGTAGAAGTGTTGCAAAGTTATATCGC
Source organism: uncultured Lachnospiraceae bacterium (assembly GCA_905236615.1). GTDB lineage: Bacteria > Bacillota > Clostridia > Lachnospirales > Lachnospiraceae > NK4A144. The sequence continues at coordinate 418 of CAJORC010000103.1, read as the reverse complement.
GCCCATTTCTCTGAACACGGATTGCCATCATCATACCTTCTTCCACGCTCGCAATAGAAAAATTTGTATTTCCCATCCACAAAATCTATCCCATGCTGCATTTCCCAATTTGTATTTATGCAGATGCTGTCACCCTCCTCACTCAAATTCAGATCCATTCCTACAAATCTTTTCAAATCTTCGAAATATTTTTTATCAAACATATGCCTACTCCTGAGCTATTGCTTATTTCTCTTTACATTCCTCTATTCACTTCAACGCCATTCCTATATTCTATATGCCGCAAAAACTTCCCTTTGTTTTCAAGATACTTCTGAAATGTATTAAAATTCCTAATATACGCTCTATACAGCGTTATTCTTTCGCCCCGAACGTGCAAGATCATTCCAACCATTTTAACTGCTCCAGCCTTTCCTCC
>CAJORC010000102.1 GCA_905236615.1 uncultured Lachnospiraceae bacterium | reverse complement strand
GATAAGAAACACTCATCACAGTGCGGCTTTCGCGAGGGGCAGATAGTTCTGCCGAGGGTGATGAGCTGGAGATTTATGTCAGACCAGTAACTTTTTGGGATTTTCTTCATCAGATCAAACTCGATCTTAACGGGATCGCTTTCCTTAGTGAAGCCAAGCCTGTTGGAAATGCGCTTTACATGGGTGTCGACAACGATGGAGGGTTCATGGAAAATGTGGGTCCTTACCACGTTTGCCGTTTTCCTGCCGACGCCCGGAAGCCCGGTAAGCGCTTCAATATCGGAAGGAACTGTACCGTTGTGCTCTTTGAGAAGAGCTGCGGCGCAGTTTTTTATATTTGTGGCTTTCATATGATAAAAGCCGCAGCTTTTTATGGAAGCTTCGAGTTCGCCAAGGTCTGCACCGGCGAAGTCTTCGAGGCTTCTGTATTTTTTATAGAGTTCCTTTGTGACTATGTTTACGCGCTCATCCGTGCACTGGGCCGAAAGAATGGTTGCAAATAAAAGCTCATAAGGACTGCTGTAGTCCAAGGTCGCATCTATATTGCGTCCGTATTTATCTGCCAGGCGTTCAAGTATTTCCTTCATTCGTTTGTTCATCAATCACAGCCTCCATAAGAAGAATGCGCCGGTTTAAATTCGCACTTATCTGTTCACCGCGATAGGTATCCAGTTCGTCAGCGTGCTTTTTCAGGGAAATGACCGAGTCGATATCGTCATTTTCCAGATAATGATTGGCGAGGATCTCGAAATTGGAAGGATCGTCAGAACCCGATTCTACCGCAAATTCAAGCAGCTCTACCGCTTCTTTTATATATTTCTTTTCTATATATATGTTCGCAAGCTCTGTCAGACTGCGTAAAAGTACGATACAGTTGGCATCAGCATCGCTCAACTCTTCAAGATTGGCGGCACCGTATTCGAGTTTCAGGTCGGTATTGGTAAATTCGCCTAAATTTGTGATCTTTTTTGTGGAAAGATTTTTAATTGTCTTTTGAATCCTTTTGCAATGGTCATCTTCAGTCGCAATGTCCAGAGGAAGGTCGGAAGGTACGGAGATCCAGCGTATCTTATCGAGATTTTTTGAAGGAGTGAGAGAAGCTTTCTTTTCACGCTCCAGATAAAGTCTCTTTTTCTCACGTTCGTTCCTGTTGGACCGGCGGATGGCATTATTGATTATAAGAGTTGCAAGCAGGATACTTGTCAATGGAAGAAAATTCATCTATAATATGTCCTTGATGTAGAATTAACTATGTTTTTGGAGGTAATCTATGTTATTTCGTTTCTTTACCGGAAAAAACAAGAAAGTTATATCCTCGGCGATCATCATATTTCTGATATTGGCGCTGGTTATATGCTTTCTGCCTGTTAAATGATTCATTTATTATATCATAGTAATGATGTTTTGTTTTTGCAATAAAAAAGAGGAAAATTATGAGGAAATCAGTTTTGGCGGCAGCAGTTTTCATGGCCGTCGCAGCTGCGCTTGTGCTTCCGGCAGAGGCAGCGGAAAAAGATGTAAAGATCAAAGAAGGCGTTTACGCGGAGAACCTTGATTTAAGCGGTCTTACGGAATCGCAGGCAAATGAGAAGATCGAGCAGTATGTGGATTCGATGAAAGATGCGTCGATCACCCTTACCTGTGCGGGTGGAAATACCGTGACCGTTTCAGCCGGTGATCTCGGAATTCACTGGGACAACAGCGAGATCGTTTCCGAAGCTGTAAATTTAGGACAGGGCGGAAACCTTGTCAGACGTTTTAAGGATCTTATCAACTTAAAGAAAGAAAACAAAGTATACGATATTGAGTTAGCTGCCGACGAAGATAAGGTGCAGAGCATTCTCAGCGAGAGCTGTGCGGCTTATGACAAGAAAGCGGTCAATGCGACCATAAGCCCTAACAATGCGGGAAGCTTTGATATAGTGGATGGTTCTGACGGTGAGGAGCTCAATCTTGAAAAGTCAAAGAAAGAGATTGCCGATTTCCTGAAATCGGATTTCAACGGAACTGATACAAGCCTTGCGCTCGCTGTTGACACGGTAAAGCCGAAGGGTGATTCAGCAGCTCTTTCGAAGATCAAGGATGTACTGGGAACATTTTCCACTACTTATAAATCATCTTCATCAGACCGTGCGAAGAATGTATCCACCGGATGCTCACATATTAACGGAACACTCCTTTATCCGGGAGAGCAGTTCTCGGTTTATGAGACAGTAAGCCCCTTCACGGAAGAAAACGGATATGCCCTTGCGGGTTCGTATCTTAACGGAATAGTCGTTGAGTCCCTCGGAGGCGGTATCTGTCAGGTTTCGACAACACTTTATCAGGCAGTGCTCAGGGCGGAGCT
>CAJORC010000101.1 GCA_905236615.1 uncultured Lachnospiraceae bacterium | reverse complement strand
TTTACGGGGCATATCCTGTTTCATATTCACTTGGACAGATGAGTGCACAGGGTAATTCGATGCTTTTGGAATCAATTGAGTTTGCTTATAGCGGCCTGGGACGACAGAATCCTCCGCCGGCTCCGGCGAATGAAGAAAAGAAGTAGGAAGTAAACAGAGGCTAATATGAAAGATCAGCAGGATATCAGCAAATATGTATCGGGTGCATATTTTGAAGTTAATATCGGTGGTATAAGCGGACTGAGCGGAAAATTTACATCTGTCAGGGGCTTGGGAATGGCACTGGAATATGAAACCTATTTTGAAGGCGGAAGCATGGCTCCGCACTTTCTCGTAGGAAACGCTATTCCACAGCAGCTGATACTTGAACAGGGAACAGTTACGGAAAAAGACAGTTTTGCTGAATGGATAAGTGATGTGAACAGCGGAGTAAGCCTTCCGACAAGCGGAGACATTAGCCTTAAGGATGCAGCAGGAAATGAGATGAGAAGCTGGCACATAACTGATGCGGTTCTTGTAAGTTATTCCGGTCCGGAGATGGACAGTAATTCACCGCAGCTTGCGATCAGCAGGATTGTTTTGATGTATGGAGGATGTACATGAGAAATGACGGTTCTATTGCATTGACAAAATTGAATATGTCAGTAATAGATTCGTCGGCACTTATTTCTTCCGAGGCACTGCTTTGTGCAAGCTTTGCCCAGGAGATAATTGATAGGGCGCAAACAGGGCAGCCCTATATCCCGTCAACAGAGCTTGATTTTCTTGAGGAAAACGAAGAGGCAAATCTTCCTAAAACAGGAAAAAGTCAGGTAAATCTGAATTATGACCTTACCTTCAAAATGGTTGTTTCACATCTTCAGGCTTTGGAAAAGGAAGCTGAAAAGGAAGCGGAAAACAGACGAAAGATTGATAAGGAAACAATTGTAAAAGAAATAGAAGAGAAGAACAACAGAGACAGAGAAGTCTTAAAAAAAGAGATCACGAGAGAAAGGCTTCTTCTTGAAAAAAGTTTAGAAATACTTGAAAAAAACTCAATATATAAAAGTTCACCGGTAGTAAAAAGATACCGGGAAATTCGTGCTTTAAAAGAAATCGGAAAGATAATTGAAGGACAGAAGCAGATATGGCTGAAGGGGCAAAACGGGGACAGTATTGTCAATAGGGAAAAAAACGAGATCATTAAGCTGGTACAAAAGTATAACAGTCCCGATATTATCAGATTATCGACAAATGAGAATGAGATTCGGAATATAAGAAATCTCAGGAATTTTATAAACGATATTTCTCCGGCAAAGAGGAATATCATTTTAGACAGGATTTTAAATAATACTGAGGAAATAACGAGAAATAATTTTCTCGCTGACAATATATATACCAATACAAACAATACAATAAATGAAGGACTGAACAGATATGATATCGCACAGCTGGAAGGTCTGACAGGATTAACTTCGGCGCGTGAGACGGAAGAACTTGCAAAGACTACCAAGAGGGCGGTTGACCGTCAGATAAGGGAGATAAAGAACTTAAAAGAAATCCTGAATTCAACGGATATATATACACCTCTGCATGTGAATTTCAGGGAGAAAAAAGAGCAGCCCGGAAACAGGGAAAAAGAAAGTGCTAAAGGAGTTGGCAATAAGGCTGCAGAAAACAATATTTATGAAAATTCGAATATTCAGAATATAAGAAATGTACTTGAGCCTGTTACAAGAGAAATAACATTAAACCGGATGATGAACAGAATGTCTGTTATAAAGAACGGTATAATGTCAGGAAAGAGCCAGGGGGCGGGAACTGACAGACTTCCAATGGCGGGAAGAACAGAGATCAGCAGGATATTGAGGGAAATACTTCCGGAAGCCGGAAGCAGTATCATTAATCAGATTGGAAACAGTTACTTACATTCTGAGATGGGCTTTGGCAATCTGAATATAGAAAACCTGAATATATCAAATGCTCTGGAAGAAAAGGTCAAGGAGAGCAGACTTGTAAGTGAAAAGCAGATAAGGGAAATACGGGAATTAAAGAAAATCCTCGGTGACAGGGATATCATGACACCGCTTAAAGCTGTAAAGGACAGAACAGATAGTGAAACTGAACTGAAAAGGGAAGAAATCAGAGGAAGACAGAATACGAAGGATTTTAACCTGAGTGAGTTTAATGGCAGAGAACTGGAACTGCGTAAATTAAACACCAAAGAGATAATATCGAGAGAACTTGAGAAAACCGATATTATCGAAAAAACCTTAAAGGCAAAAGAAGCTACGGAAAAAATTGACAGGACGATAACCGGTATTAAAAAAATCGAGGAAACGGGAAAACAGTTAGAGGAGAATTTAAGGGTAACCGACAATATAAGGAATGCCCTGAATCCCCTGACAAGAGAGATAGCCCTTATAAAACTCCTTCGCGGTAATAACAGGGATGAACTGAGGAATATCACAAAGCTGATAAGGAGCGAATTACCCTGGAACAGCACAGAATCAGCTAATGAGATAAGGGAAAAGTATGTATCAAGGCAGATGGGATATACACCTGAAAGTCTTGAAGATATACTCCTTCAGGATAAAGAAAAGGATGAAGAAATCTCAAAGCTGATGGCTACAAGTGCGAAGCAGGAAAGAGATATAAGAGAGCTTAAGCAGACTATAGCAGCCGGGACTTCCGATGAGGAGAAAAGGGCAGAGTCGGAGAAGAGAAGAAGGGAAAAGGAAGAGAAAAAACGTAACGAAGCGGAGAAAAGAAAAGAAGAACTGGAGCGTTCGATAGAGATAAATGAGCGCGTGAGAAATGCCCTTGCTCCGATAACGAGAGAAATAGCAACGATAAAGTTATTTAAAGGCAATGGAGAGGAAGACCTTAAGAATATCACGAAGCTTGTGCAGACAGCACTTCCGGGAACGGATACGGAAAGCATAAATGCCATAAGAAAAAGATATGCGAGGTCGGTAATGGGCTTCAGACCTGAAAAACTCGAAAATCTTCTTTTTGAAAAGCCGGAAGATAAAGCTGAACCCTTTAGAGGCGGAGCGATACATGAGCGTGAACTTAAGGATTTATCGAAAATAGTAACTAAGGCAGAGAAAAAAGAAGAGAAAAAATCAGAAGATAAGAAAAATCAGATAATGAATTATCCGCCGATCAGTATGGAGTATGGAATAGCTTATCCGGATCTCGTGAAGAACATGATCGGCAAACAGATGGAGGCACCAAAGACGCATGAACCCTTAAGCAGTTCGGAAAAATTCATAAGGGGCGAGCTCGATGAAACGGTTATTGAAAGTCCTATGGACATCAGAAATCCTATGAAACAGATGAGTCATGCAAATCCGATGCAATCCGTCAATCCAATGAACACTATGAATCCTATGCCCGTAAAGGAGCAGACCTGGACGAATCCGATGTTTTCACCATATATGAACAATATGGGAGAAATTCAGTTTAAGGAAAAGAAAAAGGAGACGGAGAAAAAGGAAGTTGAAAACAGGAATGTGAAACTTTCAGATGCTGAGATCAGACGAACGGCGGATAAGGTATTCAAGCTGGTTGAAGAACGTATTCGCAAGGAACGACGCAGGATAGGAAGGATTTAAGCTTATGTATGCCGGCAGTGGAAATATTAATTCAAACTTACCTTTGAGAAAAATGAAGATCACCAACATGATCACAAAAAAGTCATTCTACGTTCTTTACAATCCTACTACTTATGCGGTAGGAAAGAACGCTGAATTTGGTGTTCAGCCGGCGTTTGATTCGGAATCACCGGGAATACAGTTTTCACACGGAACAACAGAGACACTTTCGATGCAGCTCTTTTTTGATACCTTTAATACAGGTGTTTTGAATGCACCGACTGTTGCGGACGGACTGAAGCTTGAAGCGGCAAAAAGGCTTAATTCGCTTGCAAAGCCACTTGATGTAAGGACTTATACTGAAAAGGTTTATTCACTGATGCAGATAGAGGCAAGCGTTCATATACCGCCTCTTGTAAAAGTAGAGTGGTCAAGTCTTCAGTTTGAAGGGGTGCTGAAAAGCTGTAATGTGAATTTTACTAAGTTCACTGATCTGGGAATACCAGTGAGGGCTACTGCGGATGTGGTATTCTTCCGCTTCAGCAAGATGGATGTAAAGGTAAAGTCCAATCCTTTCGGTTCACCGGATACAGCCAAGTACAAGACTGTGGAGGAAGGGGAGTCACTCTGGCGCTATGCGGCAGATGAATACGGTGATCCTGATAAATGGAGGGAGATCGCTTCCGCCAACAGCATTGCTAATCCAAGACTAATAAAGAGCGGCAGGATGGTTCAGATACCTGCATTATAACGGCAAGGAGAGCGAAAAGGAATGGGAGGCTTTGACAAGAGCGGAAAATATAATGTAAGCAGTCTTGTAAAGAAGTATGATTCCTACAATGCACCTGCTGCTGAGATAAAGGTGGGTTCGTTCAAAATCGACGGTATGAAGATACCTATCGTTTATATCAAAGTTCAGCAGACTGTGAGGAACAGGGCAGGTACGGCAGAGTTTGCAGTAAACGGTCTTTACGATTATGAAAAAAGAGAGTGGTCGGAAGGGCTTTTGAAGAAAATCGATGTAGGAATGAAGGTCACTATAAGCATGGGCTATGTAAAGTCCAAGAAGGAAGTCTTTGTCGGCTATGTTGATTCTTATACGGTTACATATTCAGCAAACCGCCAGCCAATGATAACGGTTACGGCTATGGACGGAATGGGACTTCTGATGAGCGGAGGAGAAAGGATCGACTTCGGAAAGAAGAAGACTACTGAAATAGTTAAGCAGCTTCTGGGAGAATGCGTAAGTGCAGGACTGGTGAACAAGATTACGGTTGATACACTTCCTGAATTCAAGACACAGCTGATGAAGGAAACAAACTGCAGCAATTACGACTTTCTGAGCCAGATAGCGGAAATGAGCTTTATGAATTTCTGCGTGATAAATGGCGATATGCTCTTTACAAATCTTATGAAAAACAGCTCACCATTGATAGAACTTACCTTAGGAAAAGAACTTTTGGAATATTCAAGAACTGTTGCACTGAACAGGAATATGGTGGGTTCGGTTACTGTGATAAGTAACGGAACTCCTGACAAGAAAGAAGTAAGGGGAACGGCTAAAAAACCGGATTCTTTTGGGGATTCTGGAAAGACCGGGGCTGAAAAGCTTAAAGGACTTTCCAAGACGTCAAGACACATCAGGATGAATTTCCTGCAGTCTGAAAAGGAATGCAAGGATATGGCACAGAATATCCTTAATTATATGAACGTAGGATTTTCAGGCGGAGAGTGCAGATGTATAGGACTTCCGGAGATAATCCCCGGACGGTTTGTAAAACTTAAGGGAATTGATGATAAATCAGACGGAAGCTATTTCATAAGTGAGGTAGCACAGATACTTTCGGAGGATGGCTATAACACGGAATTTGTAGTCAGTGGATTGAGGGGATGACAGATGGCTTTTGATTTCTATGACAGTGAACTAAGTCAGTTCGAGGATATAGAACGCAGATCGAAGCGCACGGGACTAACCCTTGCAAAAGTAACGAATATAAAAGATCCCGAAAACAGAAACAGAGTTCTCTGCAAACCTATAACCGGAGATAATGAGAAGGATATCTTAGAAACCGAGTGGGCTGATGTGATACAGCCCTTATCCGGGAAAAATGCAGGAACTTTCCTGCTTCCTTCAGTGGACGACATAGTACTGATAGCTTATCTCGACGGCGATCCACATTGTCCATTTGTGGTTGGCGGTGTATGGGATAAGCAGAGTACGGCACCTTATACCATGAAAGACGGGAAGAATAAAGACTTCAGCTTCAAGACACCGACAGGTTCCGAGATTCATTTTACGGATGAAAAGGATAAGCAGAAGATTGAAGTTAAAACCCCTAAGGGAACTGAGATCACACTTGACGATGAAAAGGAAACCGTAACCGTAACTGACAAGAATAAGAAAAATTCGCTTACTATAAAAATTAAAGATGGTGAAGTTGAGCTTAAAGCTGAAAAGAAGCTGACTTTATCTGCAGGAAAAACCAGCCTGGTCCTTGAATCCGGAGGAAAGGCAACGCTTAAGGGAAGCGGTGATATAACTCTTGACGGCAGTAATGTAAATGTTAAGGGGAAGAGTGCTGTAAACCTTAAAGGTGCATCTGCAAAAGTTGAAGCTTCGGGAAAGCTTACACTTAAGGGAACAACAGCAGACCTGAAGGGTCCTGCAGGAGTGAATATAAATTAATTTAGCAGGACGTGTTATACGTTAGCGAATGCAAGCGAAGCGCAGGAGTGAAAGAATGGATAACGCAAAAAGCTTTCTGGGAAGCGGATGGAAGTTTCCCATACAGATAAATCCGAGAACCGGTAAGATAGCGGTATCAAGCCTTGAAGAAAATATTGCGGAGTCGATAGGCATTATCCTTTCTACTTACAGGGGCGAGCGGGTTATGAGACCGGACTTCGGAAGCAACGTGGCAGATTATCTTTTTGCTTCTGTTACCTATACGGAGAAGGAAAGCATTGCCTACGAGATCAATCAGCAGCTTTTACTTGATGAGCCGAGAATAAAAGATATAGAAGTGGAATGCTCGGAGGGCAGCCTCGACGGAAGCCTTAATATAAGCGTGGCCTACACGGTACGAAGTACTAACAACCGCTACAATAAGGTATATCCCTTCTATAAAGATAATAACGAAGTTATATGAATGACTTAGGAGCATAGAATGAACTATTTTTCTTTAGACAACAGAAAAAAAGAAGACATACTTGCTGAAGTGAAAAAACTTGCGGCTTCCTATGTTCCTGAATGGCGTTTTGAGGAGGGCGACAGGGAAGATCCAGGAGCAGCCCTCGTTGAACTCTTTGCAGAAATGTATGCAGGAGTCATCGACAGACTTAATGAGGCACCGGAGCGCTTCTACTATGAGTATCTGAATATTCTGGGAGTTGAAACCGCAAGACCGGCTGCAGCTGAGGGACTTGTTCAGTTTGAGATTTCAGATTCGGTTGAAGATACTGTCAGGGTGCCGGAAAACTCACTTTTGTATATAGACAGGGAAGAAGAAAATATTGTTTATGAAACAGATCAGGCTATAGATGCTTCTTCAAATGCGCTTAAGGCTGTTTATTATGTCAATACACAGGAAAGACGCATAGAAAGACTTGATTTTGAAGAGAGCGAAAACTTTTTCATGAAGGGAAATCATGAAAATCTGCAAAAACATGAATTCTGTATTTCACAGAATGAGATCTTTGACCTGAGAGGAAAAGCAGAAATAGTTTTAAGGCTTATGGCGGAAACTGATTTCATCAGAAATGAAGCAGTTTCACGCATGACTGACAGTAAAAATG
>CAJORC010000100.1 GCA_905236615.1 uncultured Lachnospiraceae bacterium | reverse complement strand
GTATATTCTTCTCTGGGCAGTTCCTTACCGCTGTATATAGCATTGATATCGTCAAATATCATTCGCATTGCAGTACCGTCTCCGATCGCATGACAGAGATCGAAAAGGAAATAATTTGCACTGTCAGTCTGGTAAATTGCTGAATGGAAAAGGTCTTCACCTTCCTGATAAGTAAAGTATCTGAGAACCTTTTTCTTCTCAATCTCCCATCCTTTATCAGAAATAGTAATGATCGGTATTTCTATATGTCTTTCATCATCTCTGAAATTCTGCAGAATTCCCTTTTCACCGGGCTTGATGATACATTTGAGCTCAGGATGAACTTCAAAAACCTGCTCAGCGGCATACTTAAGCCTTCTTAAATCAATATTGCTGCCGATCTTGAAAAGGAAAGGCATATTTCCGGTAGAGTTTCCGCGGATATAATATGCAAAATACATCTGGAGAGAAACCAAGTCGTAAACTTCTCTTTTTGTATAGTCAACAGGCGTGGTGTTTTCTTTCTCCCAGTAAAGTGCCTCAAGCTTGCGGACTGTCGGGTTATCCATAAGTTCTGCAAGTGTGAGCTGGAAATTCATCTTCTCAAAGAGATCTGAAAGGAGCATCACCGAGCCCATGGAATCAAGTCCGTTCTCGAAAAGGTTCATATCAATGCCGAACTTTCTGTGACCGATAGCAGAAGCTGCACAGTCATAGATTGTCTGCTGAAGGTCAGACTCCGGAAGATGCATCTTCTGAAGTGTTTCCTTCTCGTTCTCTCTCTCCTCGAAATACTTTACACGGCTGATCTTATTTGAAGCAGTCTTCGGGAAAGGCTTCTGACGTACACGAACCTGCATTATACGCTGATAACTTGCAAGACCTTCGTTTACTTTCTTAACTTCTTTATTTAATGCCTTGTTAATGTCCTTTATGCCGCGTTCCCTTGCCCAGGGGAAGTTAGGATAGATTTCGCAGGCGATTATATCTCCGCTTCCGTAAACGACAATTTCCTGAACGAGCTGTACACCGGCAAACATGTTCTCGATAGGTTCGGGAGCAACATTCTCGCCGTTTGAAAGAATGATAAGGTTTTTCTTTCTTCCTGTAAGGAAAAGAAATCCTTCTTCATCGATATATCCAAGGTCGCCTGTATGAAGCCATCCGTCAGAATCAATGGTCTTTGCAGTCTCTTCCGGATCTTTATAGTAACCCATCATAACTGAAGGGCTCTTTGCAAGGATCTCACCGTCAACGATCTTTACTTCACAACGGTTAACAGGCTTACCTATAGAAGCAGCCTTATCGGGACGTTCATAGTCAGGCACTGAGATCTTGGGTGAACATTCACTCATTCCGTAACCCTGTCCGATCTCTATACCGCGATTTCTGAATTCTGCAGCAAGCTCAGGAGGAAGATATCCGCCGCCTGAAGTAATACGGACAAGTTTCTCACCGAGAACGCTCTTTACGATCTCTTCTGTGCTCTTTTCGGGTTCCTGCTCTTCCATAAGCTTTATACGGTTCATCAAAGCTTTTGAAATAGCGGGCACTGCACACATACGAACCGGATTGAACATGGTGAGATGCTTAACGATGAGCTTGAGGTCGCCGTTAAGGCAGATAGTCCAGCCGTGTTTTATGGAAAGAAATACATCACTGTTCAGGCAGAATACATGATGCAGAGGAAGAACAGAAAGAATGTTATTCGGTGCGCTCGAATCAAGTCCCCTGCCGATAGTATCATCAGAACAGAAAACGTTATCAATAAGGTTTGACTGGGCGAGCATTACACCCTTGCTCTTTCCTGTTGTACCGGATGTGAAAAGAATCATTGCGAGAGATTTTTCATCGATAACAGACTCACATTTCTGACCCATATAATCTGCATAAATATCACCAAGGCTGGGATAATGGCCTCTGTCAGCCTGAAGCATGAAGCTGCTGTCAACTCCGGCTTTTTTACATGCCGAAAGAACAAGATCAGTATGCTCAGTATCATAGAATACTGCATCAACATCAGCACGAGCAAGAGTATCTGCAAGCGCATCTATACCTAACTGCACATCAAGCGGAACAGTTACATTTCCGCTTATCATTGCTCCGAAAACTGCCGTAAGAAAAGCCTGGCTCGGTGCACCGAATGCTGCAATGTGAAGCTGATGACCCTTCTTTTCAGCTTCCTTTTCAGCCCATGCGCCTACTGCTTCACATCCTGCGATGAAATCAGGATAAGAAGTATCATAAATATTATTATCATACTCGAAGCGTAAAAATACACGGTCTGCATATTCATTACCGGCATTTCTCAATAAGTCCCTCATTGTTCTTGTGTTTTCCAGATTCATGATTTTTTCTAATCTCCTTTATAAAACATAGTTTTATTTCTGACAAAATGACGTCGGATGTCCGTTTTTGCAACGCCGTTGCTCAAATCTTAC
>CAJORC010000099.1 GCA_905236615.1 uncultured Lachnospiraceae bacterium | reverse complement strand
TCACTTGAAAAGCCTCTACCTCTTGTGTCAAGGACTATTCTCTGTGTAGATCCAGGCGGAAGGTCATCGACTCTTTGTGATATTTCTTTTAACAAGGAATTACATAACTGATTTTGACGGCCTGGCGCTGCTAAGTCATAATTTTTGACTTCAATTGCCTCAAGTTTCGTTCCGACTTGTCTAACTATATCTGGGCGAGTGGCTCCTGTTGTATACATATTCACTTCCTCTCCAGCTAAATATGATACCTGCTCACTACCTCCGTACACTCCCTGAGCATATATCTCTGACTCTCTTGGAGTAGGTATAGCTGATGCAGTCTGAGCAGCATTCTTAATTGTAAGTGCTTTATCCACTCCTCCTGATATTGCACCCGTTATAGCTCCCCATTTAAAAGCTTCACTTCCTGCATACGCTCCAGCCTTCACCGCTTTATCCATATCTCCGGACTGAATGCCTTCTGCAACACCTGCAACGACTCCACCAAATGCACCGGATGATAAGGCACAAATTGTACCCGTCTTTGCAGACGCCATAAATATAGCACTTACTACAGGTGCTCCAGCTCCACCCGAAACCACTGAAACAGTAACGCAGACCAGTATCACACCTGTTCCAATTGCAACATTTTTGATTATCTTTTCATAAGTGTCATCATATGCTTGAAACCTCTTAACTACGGTTGTACCATCATCTCCTACAGTAAAAACGTACCTTTCTCCCTTAAACTGCTGATCAATCTCCGAAAGAGTGTAGCCAAAATAAATATTTTCTTTTGAATTATAAGCTATTTCTTCCAAATACTCTTTAGAAATATAGATTGCATCAACATTCTCAATAATGTAATCTTCATTATTAAAGCTATCCTCTAATTCAGCATAAACTGAATCCTTTACATATTGTAAAAGCTCTGGATCACTTAAATCATCAAATTTCTTAGCATATTCTTCTGCCGAAACCTGTAATTCTTCATTGTTTTCTTCCGTTCCAATCTCATATGTATCAGTACTGTCATGATCAGTTTCTATACCAGCCTTCGAACTCACTAATTCGGATGAATTACTCGTTTGATCATCCAATGATTCACTTGTCTCATATAGTATTTCGTCATCACCTCGGGAAAAACTATCGCTTGATGAATAATCCAGTTCCTTGGTAGGTTCTTGAGCAACGCATCCCATTAGCAATGTTGAAATACATAATACTATTGCAATTATTTTTTTTGCCATTGCTAATCCTCCTTATTATCATCATCTTTTGTCTGTTTATTATCTTGCATCTTCTTATTCATCCATGCGCGGTATCCACCAATACTACCCAAAGAAACTATTATTGCAATTAAAACAATAGTTACCGGATTTGTCCGAGTTGGATAATCATCTGATACTTTTTCGCTATTCTCAGTGTTTATGCTCTCGTCAGAAAAATCCGTATTACTTCTATCATCATTTTGTTCCTCTATGCCTTCACTCCCGGGATTTTCATCAGGTTCAACAGATGCCTTATCAGACTCTTTATCAAGTTGAAGCTCTTCTGAATCCTCGCTCGGTCCAATAATGTTTCCATCATCTCCTATTGCATAGCCTTTCTTTATAAGTTCATTAATATCATCAATAGATTTGCCAGTATCAGCCATAGCTTTTAAGAATCCACTACTTCCTACAAAAACTGTTTTAGCTGTATGTTGCTCAGGTTTTGTCTTAGTATTTGTTGCTTCTATTGTGTATATTCCCGGATCAACATATTTTTGACCTTCTTTTGCAGTTACATTATACACGGCCTCTACTTTCCCGGTTCTATCAGTATTAATTTTCAACGCAGAATATATGACATTTATATTTAGATATTGTGATTTAGATAAATCAAGCCCAAAACCACTTGCTGTTATAGCGCGATCTTTAAGATCAACACCATTTGCTATGTCATATGGGTATGTTTCACATCCCGGGTTCATAATTGAACCATCCGAAGAAATTTCATATCCTTGAGAAATAAGTTCGTTAAGTTCTTGAATTGTTTTCCCAGACTCAGCTAAGGCAGCTAATATCCCATTGTTTCCAACATATATGGTCTTGGTTGTGTGTTGTTCAGGCTTTGTGTTCGAATTAGTAACATCAAAAGTATATATTCCAGGCTCTGTATATTCCTGACCTTCTTTTGCAGGACGATTATATCTAACATCAGTGCTATATCTGCCATCCGAATTTTTATTTATAGATTCGTACTTCACGTTAAGATCTAAATACCTAGACTTTGCCAAATCAAGCTTAAACCCATTTTTTGTTAATTCATTATCTTTAAGTTCACTTCCTGTGACGATATCAAAAGGATATGCCATGCAATTTCCATTTCTAATACGAAATTTGAAGGATATTTGATAATCGTTATACTCTTTTGTGATAAGTGATGTAGGCTTTACAAGTTCATAATCCAGATGAACCTCATAATCTCCTTCTTCAAACAAATGCACTCTTTTATCAGCCCCTGTACGTGTGCTTGAATATAAGAAGTCCGTATAAACAATCGGTTCGTGTTTAACCTTATCCTCATCAGTATATTGAATCATAAGTGCCCCATACCCCAAATCTGTTTGAGGTGTAGCAAAATTTTTATCATATCCATTTACATCCTTCGATAATGTTAGATTCCCCTCCGAATCAAGCGAGTTAATATCTTGGTTTAAATTAAACCAAAGTGTAATTTTATCACCAACATTTTTCAGAAAAACAGGTGTTTTATCCGCTGTCTCATTCTTCCCAGAATAACCATTTATAAAAAAGGTTCCCATCTCCCAACCATAGTGTGGATCATTTTTATCCATAGTCTTTGTACCACTATAGCCGTTATCATGTCCTGTATTCCTTAATTCACCCATATTTTGACGTGGTTTTGTTTCTGAAGTGGCAGCTTTTTCCTTTTCCGTATTCTCAACATAGAATACATACTGTTCTTCTTCTGTCCGATAATCATACTCTTTTTGCCCTATTAGATTTTTCCCTGTATTTTTCTCCAACGTATAATCAATTACAACCAAGTAATAGCATCCATTTATCAATTGTATATCCTTTCCTTGATAAATAG
>CAJORC010000098.1 GCA_905236615.1 uncultured Lachnospiraceae bacterium | reverse complement strand
TGACAGACGAAATCTTTTTGGCGAACATGATATAAAGATATTCTCCGTGGATGAAGGAGGCAACGTTCAGTTCATGGTCTACGGTTACATGAACAGAGGCCGTCATGAAGGTGAAGTGGGCGTTTCTGTTTATTATTTCAACAGTTTAAGGAACAGGCTGGTGGAGCAGGTATGGATACCCGCCAACGAGTCCTTTGAGATACTGAGAAATGATGTTGAACTTCTTTCGTATACAGGAGGCGGAAACGAGCTCAGTATATATATTGACGGAAGCATTTATAAAGTTGACCTTGAAAACTGTATGGCGGAAACCGTTGCGGGCAATCTCAGCAGAAACAGTCTTGTGGTTTCGAAGAATAACCGTTATGTTGCATGGCAGAGTGAAGACAAGGCGACGGTTACCCTTGCAAACTTAAATTCGGGCAGGAAGAGAGAGATCACGAGAGGTTCCGATTATGAAGTAACTCCGTTGGGATTCGTTGGGGATGACTTTGTTTACGGAGTTTCCGGAAAGTCTGATTATATCAGGAATTCTTCGGGTATATCCTTCTCGCCCATGAGCGTCATAAATATCGAAGATTACGGCGGAACGGCACTTAAGACTTACAGTGAGGATAATATTTACATAACGAGAGCGGTCGTGACCGAGGCGGAAGTTCTTCTGAAGCGTATATATATGGAGAGCGGCAGCGGAAGTTACACAGCTGTTTCCGATGATGAGATCGTGAGCAATGTGGCGGAGGAAAAGGCAAAGAATGAAGTTAAGTCTGTTGCCACTGATAATACGGGAACGGTAATACAGATAGAATTTGACCGTAAGCTTAACGGTAAGGTACATAAGGTTGAACCGGAGGAGGTTCTGGCGGATTCTTCGGTCACACTTTCGATACCTACTGAACAGAAAGAGAATCTTTACTATGTATATTCGAAGGGCAGGATCGAAGGAATTTATGTGACTGCCAGCGAAGCTGTGAATTCCGCGGATACGGTTGACGGTATCGTTGTTGACAATGAGCAGGACTATATCTGGAAGAAGGGCGACAGAAAGACAGAAACAAAGATAAATGCAATAGAAGGAAAAGCTAAAGGTGAAGGTGAGACCAGTCTTGCCGTTTCTCTTGAGGAACTCCTCCATAATGCCGGAATGAATGTGAAGGTTTCCGATCTTCTGAATGCTGACGAAGATGCGATGGAAATTATAGAAGATAAGATTCAGGGAGCAAAGGCACTTAACCTTTATGGCTGTTCTCTGACATCCGTTCTTTATTATGTGAGTCAGGGCACCCCCGTTCTTGCCACTGTGGATGGCGGTGGAACGGTGCTTATCGTTGGATATGACAGCAAGAATACTGTTATAATGGATCCTGAGACGGGCACTGTCTACAAGAAGGGTATGAACGACTCGACGGCGTGGTTTGCCGGTCACGGAAACGAATTTGTAAGTTATGTTATGACTGAATGATATGAACTGATATTAAGGATGAGTTACTGATGAAGGGTTGGAGAGTTAGAGAATTGATTTCGCGCGGCCCGCAGATAGTTATTCTGCTGGCGGCACTTCTGCTGCTGTGCGGGGTGGCGGACAGACTGACTGCTGCAAAAAGGAGTATGTCGGTAAGTGTTGACGAATTGCCTGGAGAGACCTTTTCCGAAAATGTTAAGGAAGAAGAGAAGGTTAAGTCTGTTGACAGCCAGATCGTTGAACTGATCAATATAGTATCTTCTGAACTGGGAATGGATAAGAGGCAGGTTTCTATTATTTTTGAACTGGCAGATTCCAGTGTTTCCTACGACAGTGCAGCTCCGGATATTTACAATGAAGAATGCAGTCGTGAGGCTGAACCGCCGCTGGTTCTTAAAGGGGCTCATACAGAATGGAAAAGGGCGGATTTTATCCGCTGTGCAAATCTGGACGTCGAGCGTCCTTCGAGCCGTTATCTTCCGGATGCCCTTTATTCGATCGCTTATGATCTGCAGAAATTGACAAATGAGCGTCATCAGGCGAATATTGGAAGTTCAAGTGTATATTATAACTCACTCAATGATGATACACAGGACACGATAGATTTTTATGAGGCGGTTCTTCTCTATATCGGAGAACCGGAAAGACATGTGGATTCTTTTAAAAATGTCTATGAGAAGATCCTTACGGATAAGGATGCAAATGAAAATGTAGTCGAAGTTTCCGGAAATAAACCGGTGGTCCGCAAGAAATTTAAGTATATATTAAAAGAGGCGAAGATCCGGAATCTGCGTGTACTCAATACTCTGGCGGTGATATTCTCACATGACAGCCTGCTTTTTAAGAACGACAATATTGAAAAGCTTACCGATGCTTATGTCTATCCTTATGAGATCGGCCTGAGAACCCGTGAAAATATGATGATCGCGGCCATGTCACTTGTCGGTGATGTCCGATATATATGGGGCGGGGGTCACAGCGGAGCCGCATATATCAAGGGAATAAATCCGGTCTGGAAGCAGTTTGATAATCTCTACCCTTCCGAGCCGTTCACCAATAACGGAAAAGCCCAGACGGATCTTGTCAGAAATGAAGGATTTGGCACCTGCATAAAACCGTCAGGTTCGTGGTGTCCTATTCACGGTTATGTGAGCACTGCTTTTCACGGTGGTTCGATCTATTCGCTTGACCAGTATATAAAGCTCCGTTCCGGACTCTTTGACAAGATAGACCTGACGGATGACAAATATCGCACCATGCTTTCGTCTGTTAACTATTCAAATGGTGTAAATACACATGTTTTGGACGGACTTGACTGCAGCGGATATGTTTCATGGCTCTTTAACCAGATACAGAATGATTATAATGTAAATACGGCAGCACGATATTTTATCGGGCAGAGCTGTTTCACTCCTCTGGAGATTGGTGATGACCTTCTTCCGGGTGATATATTTGCATGGGAAACCCATATCGTTGTGATAGTCGGCAGAGTCAAAGAGGACAGCAAAGCATATGTGACTCTGGAGGAAACGCCGAATGTCCTGCGTTTCGGAGTTGCCTACTATATAGATGCGGACCAGTCTGACATTAATTACGGAAAACAGATCGCGGCTGAGGCAAATTCATTGATAGGAGGGCTGAATCCCGAATATGAAAAGCCCCATGTTTACTGCATAAATACAGTAGGGGTGCCGGTATCTGAGAATAAACCTGCACTGACCGGAATGATCTATAATAAGAAAACCCCTGATCATCACATAATCCTGACCTCGGAAGAGGAGAACGGTGATGTCCGGGTTATAGAAGAATCCGGAGGGGAAGAATCAGATAAGGATAAGGAAAATGAAGAGAAGAACACTGAGGAAGAGAAAAAGGAGGATACAGAAAGCAGACCTGAAGACAATGGCGGAGGATATTCGCATGCATATGACACCATAGTTGACGGTGCTCCATACAAACTTGTCTATGTCTTTATGCCGAGAGGTTATCCCGGAACTGCAGAGGATCTGGGCGCTCCGGCTGAAGGTAAATACGATTATAACGAGATAATCGAAAAGGAAGAGGGCTTTTACGGTAAGTACTATATCCGCCTCTCTGAAGACACGGGTGGAAAAGCCGGACATAGTGCGGATAAGAAAAAAGACGGATTCAAGATCAGAAACATATATATGCCCCGTGACTACGAGGGAAGCATGTCGGACTTTGATATTCCCGATGAAGACGATATCGATCATAAGGAAGTGATCGAGCGTGAGGAAGGTTTTTATGCTACTTATTACATCCGTAAGAAAAAGCATAAAAAAGACGAGGATGAAGAAGAACATGAAGAGGAAGAATCCACTGAAGAAGCTGATGACGAGGAAAACAAGATACTTCGCGTAGCAAGATTCATAGAGCCTTATGAAGATGAGGGAGTTGCCCTGTCTGACACGGGAAAAGCAATCGAAGACATGGATGCGGCAGACATAATACGGCATACGCTGAAAAAGCTTCCCATATCAATGATAAACGGCTATAACACTTACGACGGGGATCTGTTCTCGACTTTTTCACTGAGGGAATAAGGTGTTACTGTTCACACGCTTTCAGCGTGCTCCAGTAACGGGTTTTGCCATTGAAGATTGCCTACGGCAATGGGCAAAACCCATATCCTGCATTACACATTGGTGCATAACTGCGCAGCGGAGTGCGCAGTTTGCCTGTGAACTGTAACAATAAGGTTACAGTTCTTTACTGTTCAGCCTTTTAGACTTGAATTTGCAATCTTTAATCGATAAAATAAAAATATAACTTATTTCGAAGGGGGGACTGCATGAGGATAGGAATCGGTGAACTGGTTGTCATTTTTCTGATAGCGCTTGTTGTTATCGGACCGGATAAACTTCCGGAGTATGCAAGGCAGCTGGGAAAGGCTTTAGGCGAACTGAAAAAGTCAACTTCGGGACTGAATGAGGAGATCAGAAAAGATGTGATCGTTCCGCTGAATGAAGCGGCGCAGCCTTTGAGAGAGGCAGTGGAGCCGATAAATGACAGTGTGACGCAGATCAGATCCGATATGAATAAGGTTTCGAAGACGATAGAAAATCCGGCAGCGGCAATGAAAGATGCAGTTATAAAAGAAATGGAGCCAATGGAGCCGGAGCAGACACAGGAAAATGAAGAGGCAGAAGGAGGGGTGTCATGAGAATCGGAGTTACAGAATTACTGATCGTGCTGGCAATTGTGGTATTGATATTTGGACCAAGCCAGATACCGAAGCTTACCCGGATGTTCGGGCAGGGGGTTAAGAGCTTTAAGGACGGTATGGAAGGAAGCAGCGAGAAAGATAATACAAAGACAAGCGAAGCTGATGCAAAAACCGGGGACAGTCAATGAGTGAAACGGCCAATGATGGAGCTATGACGCTGAAAGGTCATCTGACAGAGCTCCGGAACCGTATCATCAGAGTTGGTATATTTTTTCTGGTGGGTTTCATCGCAGGCTTTTACGGGGCTTCATTTATTGTTGAGAAGCTTACCGATATGGGAAAAACCTATGGCTACACGTATGTTTATATAGCGCCGCAGGAACTCCTGATGGTATATTTCTCCGTTGCTTTTGTGGCCGCACTCGTTTTCAGCATACCCGAAGCGGCAAGGGAAATTTATGAATTTACGAAGCCGGGTCTCTACGAGAAAGAAAGGACTGCGTTTAAGTTTACGCTTATATTCGGAACGGTCTGTTTCTGCATAGGCGTATTATTTGCTTACAAGATCTGCATTCCTTTTATGCTGTATTTTCTTATAAATTTTAACAGCTCCTCAGTTATCACAGCTTCGATAAGCATTCAGGAGTATGTTTCTTTTGTGATGACGGTATTTACGGTTTTCGGAACGGTTTTTGAACTTCCGGTTGTCGTGGTTATTTTTACCTTGCTGGGAATTGTAAAACCGGAATATCTTGTGAAATTCAGGAAGATAATGATCGTATTGATATTTTTCCTTGCGGCGGTCATTACGCCGCCCGATCCGATGTCACAGATAATGGTGGGCATTCCGGTATGCCTTTTATACGAGCTCAGCATAGTTTTATCTAAGATTTTTTACAGAAAAAGAATTCAGCCTGAAGCTGAAGCAGGTGTGAAATAATAAGCAAAAAACAAAGAATCCGGCAGATGTCGGATTCTTTGCTGTTTATAGGGATTTATTTACCTGCTATGTAATTTACTGCGTGACGTCCGAATGTCATTGTACGGCCGCATGCGAGACCTGTGAAAAGGTTCGGATAGTTATTTGCGAAGAATCCGCCTGAGCAGTCGCCTGTAGCATACAGTCCTTCGATAGGATCGCCGTTGGGGTCTATAACCTGCATATTTGTATTGATCCTGATTCCGTCAAGGGTTGTAAGATGCCATGCAACTGTGCGGACACCATAGAAAGGTGCGGTGTCAACGGGTGTCATTCTGTGAGCTGACTTTCCATAGTCTTCATCCTTGCCTTTCTTGCAGAGCTCATTATAACGCTCAACTGTTTTAACGAATGTATCTACAGGGATATTTAAGCCTTTTGCAAGGTCTTCAAGGGTATCTGCCTTGATGATGTATCCCTTCTCGATAAGTTCTTCGTTGGATGCCCAGCAGGAGTCATAGTCGCGGTTCTGGATGGCATCATTGTCGAAAGGCCAGAGTCTGCAGCATCCCACTTCCTGGAACTGCTTGGTGTATTCTTTGTTGTTTGCATCAAAGATATCACAGTAGGTGTGTCCCGGCTGCATTTCCATTGAATGAAGCATGAACTCGTAAGGACCTGACTCGTTACAGAAACGCTCGCCCTTCAGATTTACTTTAAGGAAAGGCTGTTCTCCGAACCAGAACCACTCACCAGTTGTTTTGTAACCCGCGGTTTCGTCGGGTTTTACTGCACAGCGGTTAAACATCATCGATTCATGTATGGGATCCATGATTCCGCCTGCCCAGAGCATGGCCTTGATTCCGGAACCGTCAGCTGTTGAACCGATTCGGCACTGTACTTTCATCTCCTGAGTCATGGGCTGAAGTGCATTCATCATGTCTGTATTGGTTGCATAACCGCCGGTAGCCATAAGAACGTTGTCGGCGTTGATCTTAATATAATGATTGTCTGTCTGATCCTGTGCGATAACACCGGTAACTTTGCCGGAATCATCCTGAACAAGCTCTATAAGGGCAGTAGAGAACTTAAAGGTTATATTTCCCTTCTTTTCACAGTATTCGGTGAATACGGATGAGGTCGTAACGTCCTTGTCATCTGCGTATTCTTCTGTCTTGTGCGGTGAATGACCGGTTGCATAGGCTTTGTCACGTTCCGGGTGCTTGGTATCGCCTACGCTTGCCTCATGCTGCATATAAAATTTACCGGAATCCTCAAGGATACCGCCGATCCAGTCAACCAGCTCTCCGGATTCATTAGCCCAGAGCTTTATAAGGTTATAGTCAACATATCCCGTACCATATCTTACGATATCTTCCATTGCTTCCATCTTGTCTATTGCAAGATTGGGCATTGTCTTAATGGTCTCTTTCTGCCATTTGGAGTCGATTCCGCCGATGTCCTCACGGATACCGGTGGGTGTTTCCTTTTTCTCAATGACAAGAGTTTCGATCCCTGCATCGGCTGCTGCGAGAGTAGATGCCCAGCCTCCGGTTCCGAGACCGCAGATAAGAAGCTTTGTATCGATTGTTTCTGTTATATCTGAGTCAGCTATTTCGGGCTTTGTTCCGAGCCAGTCACTGCCGGAAGAGCCTGCGTCTTCAGAAAGCGATACCTGCTGGCCGGATGCCTGACTTATACAGTCTGCGGCAGCCTTCTTTACGGCGTCGCTCGTGACGGTTGCACCGGATATCGCATCAATATCTGCGGTCTGACCGTCAAGGATCTTCTTGGCGATATCATCCGAAATCTTTCCCCCAATATCTGGTGTCTCGCCGGAGGTATCTACCTTGACGTCCGTGATGGAAGTTTCATCAAAAGTCATTGTAACTTTGACGTCTGAAGAGATACCCTTCGCCGTTGCCTCGTAAGTACCGGGAGTAAAAGTCATTCCGGCAGCTTTTGCGGCTTCATTCGCCGCACCGATGGCAGCTTCAGTCGCAGCCGCCGTTGCCGCAGCTGTTGCTGCATCTTCGCTGGCATTGCTTGCGCTTGAACCACCGCTGTTACTGCCGCAGGCATTCAGGACCCCGAGTCCTGCCAGTGACACAAAACTGGCAGCAAAGCCTTTGACAAAACTCCTACGTGAAATTGTTTTTTGTGACATGATACTCCTCCTCCTATTATTTTGTAACTTAATTGTAACGTGGAATATGAATCTTATGCAAGGGCAATTTGTCGTACAATTCGGATGGAAATGTTTGCAGAGATTCAAGGGATTAATTAATTTTTATTTATTATGGAGGGCTAAGATTGAAGAGAATATACGGATATGTTCGGGTCAGCAGTAAGGATCAGAAAGAAGACAGGCAGATGATAGCTATGAAAGAGCTGATGGTACCGGAAAATAATATTTACATGGATAAACTATCAGGGAAAGATTTTAACAGACCACAGTATAGGAGCATGATAAGAAAGCTTAAGGAGAATGACCTTATATATATAAAGAGTATAGACCGACTTGGAAGAAATTATGAAGATATTATAGAGCAGTGGAAATATATAACAAAGGTGAAGAAGGCAGATATCTGTGTGATTGATATGCCTGTGCTGGATACAAGGCGAGGGAAGGACTTGGTAGGAACACTTATATCGGATATAATACTTTCCCTTCTTTCCTATTTTTCGGAAGCCGAAAGAAAGAACATAAGGCAGCGGCAGGCAGAGGGTATTTCTGCAGCAAAGGCAAAGGGTGTAAAGTTTGGACGCAAGGCAAAACCGCTTCCCGAAAATTTCAGCGCAGTCTGTAGGCGATGGAAAGATAAGGAAATAACGCTGGATGAAGCAGCGAAAGAAACAGGTATGGTCAGATCAACTTTTTATTATCATGCAAGAGGATTTCAATCTGAACATGGAACTGCTGATAAGAATATTTGACAATGTATACTTTTTAAGAATGCTTGCTTTACTACACCAAGTTACTCTTAAAGACTGGTTTTGTCAAGCTTCATCATCTTTGACTGGTTTACATAATCCTAATGAATTCCAGTTTAAAAAAGTATACTTTTTTGAACTTAGGAGAGAAAAAGAGATGGAAAATGAAACGCTTATGGTAAGTGCCTGCATTACGAGCTATTATCATGAGGCTTATATTTCCCATGCTATCAGTAGTGTTTTAGCGCAAAATGTGAATTTTAATTATGAAATAGTCATAAGCGATGATTGCTCAAAGGACGGGACGCAGGAAATAATTAAAAAGTTCGCAGAAAAGTTTCCGTGTATAAGATATAAATTTAATGAAAAAAATATTGGTTTAACGAAAAACGTATTTCAGGCAAGATGTATGGCCAAGGGTAAATACATAATACCGTTATCCGGGGATGATTACTGGATTGATAACAATAAACTGCAGAAGCAGGTGGACTTTCTTGAAAAGCATCCGGAATACATTGGAGTTGCTACGAGAATTGAAATGAGGAAGGAAAATTCCAAAACAGCAGAGTTTATAGATCCACCGCTCGACCGATGCGATAGAACGTTCACTTTGAGAGATTTCCTTGGGGGAAAGAATTTTCCTATGAATGGTTTTCTTATGAGGAATTTGCTGAAAGAAAAATATGAACTGTTTTCACTAATGCCAAAGATGAGTCCGTACATAGACGATCTGACAGACTGCATACTCATTCTGATGCTGGGGAATATATACATTATGAGTGATGCCACAGTAGCCTACAGGAGAAGTATAGGACAGGAAGGTCTTCATAATTTTAATTCTATTAACCGGGGAATGGATAAGGTAAAAAAAGAAATAGATCTGCTTAATAAGCTTTATTCAAAGTTCGGAAAAAAGATAGATTTATTTGAACGCTACAAAATGACATTGGGACCGGAAATCGCAAAAAATTACCGGGCAGGAACTGCAAAGAAATTTAGAAAAATAATAAATACCATCCCTGTTGAGTATAGAAAAAGGGGAATTGTAGTTCATAGCGTTCTATATATAATACCGAAGACCATAGAAGTCATCAGAAGAAAAATTAGGATATAAGATGGGGGATAATTAATTGCAGGTAGTTAAATATATGTTTCAGCCTCACGGAGATGACCGTGGGCAGCTCATTTCTTTAGAGGAATATAATGATATACCATTCAGGATAAAGAGAGTTTACTACATGTATGATACTGTTTCCAATGTTGTAAGGGGACATCATGCACATAAGAATTTGCAGCAAATTTTGGTCTGCGTTCATGGGAGCTGTAAGATCAGGCTTGACAATGGTCGGGAAAAGAAAGTTGTCGCTCTTGAAAAACCCTATGAAGGACTCTATGTAGCAAATAACATGTGGAGAGAAATGTTTGATTTTTCACCTGATGCAGTGTTGATGGTATTTGCATCTGAAATTTATGATGAATCAGACTATATCAGAGACTATGATGAGTTCCTTAGATTCGTAGAGGAGCATCCTGAGGATAAAAATAAGAATATTGAAAGTTGAGAAAAAATGAAGATACCATTTGTGAGTTTTAAGCCGTTGGAAAAGGAACTTGATAAAGAACTAAGAGAAGCTTTTGAAAGAGTGTATTCTGCCAGTTGGTATATAGATGGCAGAGAGGATGAAGCTTTTGAAAAAGCTTTTTCAAAATTCTGCGAGAGAAAATACTGTGTTGGAGTAGGCAATGGACTTGATGCTCTTTTTCTGTCATTAAAAGCGCTGGGAATAGAAAAAGGGGACGAAGTAATAGTTCCGTCAAATACATATATTGCGACAGCCTTGGCTGTAACTTATGTCGGTGCAATCCCTGTTTTTGTTGAGCCTGATATCAGAACTTTCAATATAAATCCGGACTTAATAGAAGAAAAAGTAACCGATAAAACAAAAGCGATAATGCCGGTTCATCTGTATGGTCAGGCGTGTGACATGGATCCGATAATGAAAGTTGCTGAAAAGTATAATCTACGCGTGATAGAAGACTGCGCACAGGCTCATGGCGCAAGATACAAAGGTCGCTTGATCGGAACCTTTGGTGATGCAGCAGGCTTTAGTTTTTATCCCGGGAAAAATCTGGGAGCGCTAGGAGATGCCG
This sequence comes from uncultured Lachnospiraceae bacterium, assembly GCA_905236615.1. Taxonomy (GTDB): domain Bacteria; phylum Bacillota; class Clostridia; order Lachnospirales; family Lachnospiraceae; genus NK4A144. The sequence goes on along the minus strand of CAJORC010000098.1, from coordinate 17 downwards.
GTGCGGTAGTAACAGAT